>JAFLDI010000109.1 GCA_017302485.1 Burkholderiales bacterium
GACCAGCGTCGGCACCGCCGGTGCCTCGTAGAGCACCGTGCCCTGCGCATCGACGATCTTCTCGATCACCCGCGGCGTGACCTTGAAACCGCCGTTGGCGAAGACGGCATAGGCCGCTGCCATCTGCATCGGCGTGACGCTGCCGGCGCCCAGCGCCAGGGTGAGGTTGTCGGGCTGCTTGTCGCGCTCCAGACCGAAGCGCGCGGCCCAGTCACGCGCAGCGGGCACACCGATCTGCTGCAACAGGCGCACGCTGACCAGGTTCTTCGACCTGGCCAGCGCCTGGCGCAGGGTGAGCGGGCCGTCGAACTGGCCGTCGCTGTTCTGCGGGCTCCAGTCGCCGATGGTCAGCGGCGCATCGTTGACGCGGGTGGCCGGCATCACGCCCTGCTCCAGCGCCGCCGAGTACAGCAGCGGCTTGAAGCTTGAGCCCGGCTGGCGCCAGGCCTGGGTGGCGTGGTTGAAGGGCTGGCGCGTGAAGTCGTAGCCGCCCACCAGCGCGCGCACGCGGCCGCTGGCGCTGTCGAGCGCCACCAGCGCGCCCTCGGCCTCGGGCCACTGGGCGATGGCCCATGCGCCCTTGGGTGCCGCCGTGACGCGGATGATCGAACCGCGCTGCAGGCGCAAGGCCTCACTGGCCTTGGGGCCCAGGCCACTGAGGGCCAGGCGCAGGCCGTCGCCGCTGAGCTTGACGGTGTCGCCGTTGGCCAGGCGAGCCGTCAGCTCACGTGGGCTGGCCTGCAGCACGATGGCCACGCGCAGCAGTTCATCGTCGCGGCTGTCCTTCAGGGCCTGGGCGATGGCGGCGTCGTCGGCGTCGTCGGGCAGGGCCACCTCGTCCTCGGGGCCGCGCCAGGGCTGGCGGCGCTCATGCTCGAGCAGGCTCTTGCGCAGGGCCGCCCAGGCCGCCTGCTGCTCGGCCGCCACCAGCGAGGTGGTGACCTTGACGCCGGTGGTGTAGGCCTTGTCGCCCAGGCGGGCCACGACCTCGCGCCGCGCCATCTCGGCCACGTGCTCGGCATGCACGTCCGTCTGCCCCTGGCTGCGCAGCACCAGCTTCTGCGCCACGGCGGCGTCATGCTCGGCCTGGGTGATGGTGCCGGTGGCCAGCGCCCGCCCCAGTACCACGCGCTGGCGCGCGCTGGCGCGCTCCAGGTGGGTGATCGGGTTGGCGAAGCTGGGGTTCTTGGGCAGGCCGGCGAGCATCGCCATCTCGGCCACGCTGCACTCGGCCAGCGGCTTGCCGAAGTAGACCCGCGCCGCGGCGCCGAAACCGTAGGCGCGCTGGCCCAGGTAGATCTGGTTCATGTACAGCTCAAGGATCTGGTCCTTGCTGAGCTGCTGCTCGATCTTCAGTGCCAGCGCCGCCTCCTTGAGCTTGCGCTCCACGGTGCGGCGCGAGGACAGGTAGAAGTTGCGCGCCACCTGCTGGGTGATGGTGGACGCCCCCTCCCGCCGGCCGGCCAGGTTGGCCAGCAGCGCGCGGGCGATGCCGCGGTAGTCGATGCCGCCGTGCTCGCGAAAGCGCACGTCCTCCACCGCCACCAGGATGTCCTGCATGCGCTGGGGGATCTGCGCCAGCGGCAGGAACTCGCGCCGCTCGCTGCCGAACTGGGCGATCTCGATGCCCTCGCGGGTGAGCACCTGCAGCGGCTGGCGCGGCTGGTAGTGGGTGAGCTCGTCCAGTGGCGGCAATTGCGGATAGATGATCGCCACCGCCGCGGCCGTGGCCAGGCCCGCCAGCACCGCCAGCACCGCCAGGATCAGCAGCAAGGAGGAGATGACGAAGCCGCGGCGGCGGGCCGGCGAGGCAGGTGGGGCAAGGGGCATGGGCGATCCGACGGCCGGGACCGGGCCATTATCGGCACGGATTGGCGGGTGCTCGGGCGCCAGTTCCGGTGTTCAGCTGGCAGCGCCCTCGCTAGCATGCCGGCAGGCGCCACCGCGCCGAGGAGACGCCCATGCCCGCCTGGCTCGCCGCCCTGAACCGCCATCTGCCGCTGCGCTACCTGACGCTGATCGCCCTGGCCTGCACGGCCTTGCTGGGCGTCTTCATCTGGGTGGCCACCGGACAGGGCGCCTGGCTGGTTCTGCTGGGCGCCGCCGGTGCCGGCCTGGGCTGGCGCGACCTGCTGCAGCGCCGGCATGCCGTTCTGCGCAACTACCCGGTGATCGGTCACTTCCGATTCCTGCTGGAGTTCATCCGGCCGGAGATCCGCCAGTACTTCATCGAGAGCGACAACGAGGCCGCACCCTTCTCGCGCCAGCAGCGCTCGCTGGTCTACCAGCGCGCCAAGGGCGAACCCGACAAGCGCCCCTTCGGCACCCAGCTCGACGTTCACCACGAAGGCTACGAGTGGATCAACCACTCCTTGATGCCCACACACATCGACAGCCATGACTTCCGGGTGACGATCGGCGCCGGCCGCGCCCAGCCCTACAGCGCCAGCGTGTTCAACATCTCGGCGATGAGCTTCGGGGCGCTCAGCGCCAACGCCATCCTGGCGCTCAATGGCGGGGCACGCCAGGGCGGCTTCATGCACGACACCGGCGAAGGCTCGATCAGCGAACACCACCGGGTGCACGGCGGCGATCTGGTCTGGGAGATCGGCTCGGGCTACTTCGGCTGCCGCGGCGACGACGGCCGCTTCAGCGAGGAGCGCTTCGTCGCCAATGCGTCCAGCCCGCAGGTGCGGCTCATCGAGATCAAGCTCAGCCAGGGCGCCAAGCCGGGCCACGGTGGCGTGCTGCCGGGCCCCAAGGTGACGCCCGAGATCGCCGCCGCGCGAGGCGTGCCGGTAGGCGTGGACTGCGTCTCGCCGGCCGCACACTCGGCGTTCTCCACGCCCGTGGAGCTGCTGCACTTCGTCGAGCGCCTGCGCAGCCTCAGCGGCGGCAAGCCCACCGGCTTCAAGCTGTGCATCGGCCACCCCTGGGAGTGGTTCGCGATCTGCCAGGCGATGCAGGCCAGCGGCATCGTGCCCGACTTCATCGTGGTCGATGGTGCCGAGGGCGGCACTGGCGCAGCGCCGCTGGAGTTCACCGACCACGTCGGCACGCCGCTGCAGGAGGGCCTGCTGCTGGTGCACAACACGCTGGTGGGCCTGAACCTGCGCGAGCGCATCCGCATCGGCGCCTCGGGCAAGATCGTCAGTGCCTTCGACATCGCCCGCGCGATGGCGCTGGGCGCCGACTTCTGCAACTCGGCGCGCGGCTTCATGTTTGCGCTGGGCTGCATCCAGGCCCAGACCTGCCACAGCGGCGAATGCCCGACCGGCGTCACCACCCAGGACCCCTGGCGCCAGCGCGCCCTGGTGGTGCCCGACAAGACCGAGCGTGTGGCGCAGTTCCATGCCAACACCCTGCATGCGCTCAAGGAGCTGGTGCAGGCCGCCGGGCTGAGCCATCCGGGCCAGATCCGCGCCAGCCACATCGTGCGCCGCGTCGATGGCGACCAGGTGCGGCTGCTGGCCAATCAGCTGCGCTTCCTCAAGCCCGGCGAGCTGCTCGAGGCGATCGCCGGCACGCTGCCCTGGCCACACAAGGTCTACGAGACCTACTGGCCGCAGGCGCGCCCGGACAGCTTCGCGCCACGCGGCTGAGACAAGAAAGCCCCGCGCAGGGCGGGGCTTGGGGTGCGCAGCCAGGCCGCGGGACAGGCCCGCGGCGCTGTGCGATCACTGACGGGTCAGGCGGGCCAGGGTCACCGTGTTGGTGGTGAAGGTCTCCCAATGCGCCGGGTTGGCCGGGTCACCCAGGGCCTTGAGCACCTCGATGGTGACGGTGTACTCGCCATCGGGCTGCAGGCCCTTGGTGGTCGTGCCGTCCCAGGCGAAGGCGAAGAAGCCGGTGGAAGTGCTGTTGCGACCCACGTACTGGTCGATGCTGATGGTCCCCGCCGGCTTGCCGGTGGCCTTGTCGGTGGCCTTGACGAGGATCTTGCGCGACTGGTGGTCCAGGTGCAGCAGGAAGTAGGGAATGTCGCCCCCTGCCATCGTGTAGGTCGCACCGGTGTCATTGCGGTTGAGGTAGCTGCCGCTCACCAGCTGGGCCAGCCAGGGGTAACCGCTGCCGCCCGAGGTCAGCACCGGGATCGACTGATAGTCGCCCTTGAAGCCGGCGTAGGGCACGCGCAGCACCTGGCCACCGCCCTGCGGCGTGGCGACCACATAGCCGCCGAAGATGCTGCGATCCAGCAGGTCGGCGTGGGCGGTCACGGTCACCTCCACCGTGGCCGTGCCCTTGGCGGGCACCGTCACGGTGCTGGGGCTGATGTCCACCGTGGAGGCCGCGTCGACCGCCGACACCGAGAAGGTGTTGGGGCCGGTGGCCAGCGCGGCGGTGTGCGACAGGTCATAGGTGAGCGCCGACGCGGAGGTGTTCTTCAGCGTCAGCGTGCGGGTCGTGCTGGCCCCTTCGGTCTCGCCCAGAGCCAGCTCGCTCGGCAGCACGACCACCGGCGCCTGCACGGCCGCCGGAATGTTGATCAGGCCAGCGCCCTGGCGGTGCACCATGTCGATGAAGCCCGAGGTCGGTGCGCCGTTGAAGGGCTTGGGCACTGCCGTGTTCTGCAGGCGGCGCTTGATGGCGTTGGGGGCCAGCGACGGATCGGCCTGCAGCATCAGCGCGGCGGCACCCGCGGTGTGCGGCGCCGACATCGAGGTGCCCGACAGCGAGGTGTAGCCGCCCTTTTCCAGCGGATAGGTCGAGTAGATCGAGCCGCCCGGCGCGCCCAGGTTGGGCTTGAGGCTCAGGTCGGCCGCCAGGCCCCAGGACGAGAAGCTCGAGATCAGGCCGCCGGTGGGGTTGGGCACGCTGATCACGCCTCCCTGCCAGGTCATGCTGGCGCCGCCCGCCTGGATCTGGCCATCCAGCGTGACGCCATCGGCCGCGGTGATCGAGACCACGGGGATGGTGATCGGCGGGTCGCCGGCCACCGTCGGGTTGATCATGCCGGTGGTGTTGTTGTAGAGGATCACACCGGACGCGCCCGCGTCCTGGGCGTTCTTGGCCTTGATGTAGAACGAGCAGGTGCCGCGGCGGATCAGGGCCACCTGGCCGGTCAGGCTGCCAGCGGTCAGCGCATTGCAGGCGTCATTGGTGGTGGTGGGGGTGCCGGTGCGGGCCAGCGGGAAGCTGCCGCTGGTGGGCGGCGTCGGCGCGCCGGTGGCGGCCAGGTAGCCCACATCGGCCGCGCCGGCGGTGAAGTGGCTCAGCGACATCGCGGTGTTGTCGAACGAGGCCACGCCGATCACCTTCTTGCCCACGCCGGGCGCACCCGCCGCGTACAGGCCGCTGGTGCCGGAGTTGCCGATCGAGGCCACCATCACCACGCCGGCCTTGACCAGGTTGTCGGCCGCCTTGGCGGTGGGGTAGTCGGGCCACTGGAAGGACGAGCCGATGCTCTGGTTGACGACCTGCATGCCGTCTGCCAGGGCGCGCTCCATGGCGGCGGCCATGATGTCGGAGTCGGTGGTGCCGCTGCAGCCGAAGACGCGGTAGGCGCCAAAGGTCACGTTGGGCGCCACGCCCTTGAGCACCTCGCCATTGGCGCCGACGATGCCGGCCACGTGCGTGCCATGGCCACCGCAGTCGTCGGGGTTGGCATCGGGCACCGGCTCGGTGCCCAGATCGGCGTTGTAGTTGTCACCGACGAAGTCGTAGCCGGTCACCACGCGCGGGTTGGGAAAGCCGGCCGTACCGCCGTTGAGCGCCGGGTGGTCGACATCGACACCGGTGTCGATGATGCCGACCTTGATGCCCTGGCCGGTCAGTCCCAGCACGTTCTGGGCGTAGTCGGCGCCAGTCATCGACAGTGCGGTGTTCATCTGCACGCCGACGTCGCCCTGGCCGCGCTCGACCCTGGGCGCCGGGATGATCGAGACCTGGTGCACGGCCTTCACGCCCGGCAGGCGCTCGATGCGGGCCTTCTCGGCAGGCGTGGCGCGCACCGACACGCCGTTGAGCAGACGCTCGAAGCTGTAGCGCTCGGTCATCTGGATGCGGGCGGCGGCCACGGCCTTGCGGAACGCGGCCTTCTCGGCACGGATGCGATCGGTGCGCCCCCCTTCGACGGCGGCGGCCGACTTGAACTCGACGAACCACAGGTTGGGTGAGGCCTGCGCGGCCTTGGCGGACACGCTCTGGCTGGCGGTGGGCGCGGCCTGGCCGGCGGTCACGCCCATCATCAGGGCAGCGGCGGCGCTGGCGATCAGCGTCTGGCGATTGACTTTCACTTCGAGGGAACTCCAGGGTTGGAAACCCGGGCCGGATGGGCCCGGTGAATGCGCCCGCTTCTGGCGGAGCGCCTCTGCGCGACGCAAGAAGAGTGCCCGGCATCGAACATCTTGTTGCGATCGAACGAGGCGCGATGTTTGGTCATGCGCGACGCACCAACGCTGCGGAGTTACCCGAGAGCGGCGCGCCGCCGACGCGCAAACCCCCTAGTCGTAGGGGGTCAGGCGCGGCGGTCCGTCACCTGGGCGACAGGGGGCGCTTCAGCCTTGCGGCTGGGTCTCGGTGAAACTGGGCCGGGCGGCCAGCTTGTCGAACAGGCGCTGCAGGTTGGGGTGCGCAGTGCGCCAGTCGATCTCGGGGAAGCGGTAATCCAGGTAGCCCAGGGCCACGCCCACGGCGATGTCGGCCAGGCTCATGTGGATGCCCACGCAGAAGGGCTTGTCGCCCAGGCCCTGGCTCATGGCACGCAGCGCGCTGTGCACCCGGCTGAGTTGGCGGTCGATCCAGGCGGCACTGCGCTGCTCGGCGCTGCGTCCGGACCAGACGGCCTCCATGCGGGCGGCAATGCTGGCGTCAAGCAGGCCATCGGCCAGCGCCTCCCAGGTGCGCACCTCGACGCGCTCGCGGCCGCTGGGCGGGATCAGCTTGCCCACCGGCGACAGGGTGTCGACGTACTCGACGATGACACGCGAATCAAAGATGGCCTCGCCGCCGTCCATCACCAGGCAGGGCACCTTGCCCAGCGGGTTGGAGGCCAGGATGGCGTCGTGGCCCCACACATCCTCGAGGACGAAGTGGTAGTCCAGTTTCTTCTCGGCCAGCACGACGCGAACCTTGCGGACGTAGGGGCTGGTGAGGGAACCGATGAGTTTCATGCGTACAGGGGCGGGCGACGGGGCGCGGGGTGCCGGACGATTCTATCGATGCACTTTCTCACGGACGGTCACAGTCCGGAAGTCACCAACCGTAAAATGCGGGCTTGTCGCGCGCTGCCCACGCTGCAGCGCCAGGGCTGCCTTGCTGCGCGCCCGCACCCCCCTTCTTTCCAGAGACGCTGATGACGATTCCGACCATCATGGCCCTGTCCCCGCTGGATGGCCGCTACGCCGCCAAGCTCGCCGCACTGCGTCCGCTGCTGTCCGAGTTCGGTCTGATGCACCGCCGCGTGCAGGTCGAGGTCGAGTGGTTCATCGCGCTGTCCGACGCCGGCCTGGACGGCTTCAAGCCCTTGTCCGAAGCCTCGCGTGGGCTGCTGCGTGGCCTGGTGCTGCGCTTCTCCGAAGCCGATGCACGCGCCATCAAGGACATCGAGCGCACCACCAACCACGACGTCAAGGCGGTCGAGTACTGGCTCAAAGGCCGCTTCGAAGGCCAGCCCGAGCTGAAGGCGGCGGCCGAGTTCGTGCACTTCGCCTGCACCAGCGAGGACATCAACAACACCAGCCACGCGCTGATGCTCAAGGCCGCACGCGAGCAGGTGATGCTGCCGGCGATCGACCGCATCATCGCCAAGCTCACCGCCATGGCCCAGGCCTTTGCCGCCGTGCCCATGCTCAGCCGCACCCATGGCCAGACCGCCAGCCCCACCACCGTGGGCAAGGAGATCGCCAATGTGGTGGCGCGCCTGCAGCGCGCGCGCCAGGTGATCGCCGAGGTCAGGCTGCTGGCCAAGATGAACGGCGCCGTGGGCAACTACAACGCGCACTCGGTGGCCTACCCGGCCACCGACTGGGAGGCCTTCTCGCGCGAAGTCATCGAGCAGCGCCTGGGCCTGGTCTTCAATCCGTACACCATCCAGATCGAGCCGCACGATTACATGGCCGAGCTGTTCGATGCCTTCACCCGCCTGGACACCATCCTGATCGACTTCTCGCGCGACGTCTGGGGCTACATCTCGCTGGGCTACTTCAAGCAGAAGCTCAAGGACGGCGAGGTCGGCTCGTCGGCCATGCCGCACAAGGTCAACCCGATCGACTTCGAGAACGCCGAGGGCAATTTCGGCCTGGCCAATGCGCTGCTGGCGCACCTGAGCCAGAAGCTGCCGATCAGCCGCTGGCAGCGCGACCTGACCGACTCGACGGTGCTGCGCAACATGGGCGTGGCGCTGGGCTATGCGCTGCTGGGCTACGACTCGCTGGCCCGCGGCCTGGACAAGCTCGAGCTCAACGAGGCCGCGCTGGCCGCCGACCTGGACGACAGCTGGGAAGTGCTGGCCGAGGCCATCCAGACCGTGATGCGTCGCCACGCGCTGCCGCAGCCCTATGAGCAGCTCAAGGCCTTCACCCGCGGCAAGCCGATGACACGCGAGCTGATCCAGGGCTTTGTGGCCGACCTGCCGCTGCCCCAGGCCGAGAAGGAGCGCCTGCTGGCGATGACGCCGGCCGATTACACCGGTCGCGCCGCTGCGCTGGCCGGTCGCATCGGCGGCTGAGCGCCTGCGGAGCTCAGCGGCTCTGGGCGACGACCAGGGTCGTGCGCTCGCCGTCCAGCACCATCGCCACGCCCAGGTTGATCAGCAGCGTGGCCGCCACGGCCGAGCCGCCCAGCACCAGCAGCGCGGCCCAGCCACTTTCGCGGGCGCGCCGGTGGCGCCTGAGCCAGTGTCTGAGAGTCTTGCGTCGCATGGCGTTCCTCGCTCGCTGTGCTGGCACCGGCCCAATCGGGGACGGCACCGGCGCCGGATCACCCGATGCTGGGCGCCCCTCGTGACATACGCAAGACGGACCGCGAACCGGACAGGGCTGTCCCCTGCATGGGGGACGCCCTGGATCGCTCCTGCTCAGCGCGCCGC
>JAFLDI010000011.1 GCA_017302485.1 Burkholderiales bacterium
GGATGCGCGCGCCGCTGGCACCGATCGGGTGACCGAGCGCGATGGCACCGCCGTTCACGTTGACGCGGTTCTTCGGGATGCGGAGCTCGCGGAGGACGCCGAGCGACTGCGCCGCGAACGCCTCGTTCAGCTCCCAGAGGTCGACGTCGCCGACCTTCAGCCCCGCGCGCTGCAGCAGCTTCGGCACCGCATACACGGGGCCGATGCCCATGACCGCCGGCTCGCAGCCCGCGACCGCGAAGCCGCGATAGGCGCCGAGCGGCTTCAACCCGCGCTTCTCCGCGAGCTTCGCCTCCATCACGACGACCGCGCCCGCGCCATCCGAGAACTGCGACGCGTTGCCCGCGGCGACGAGCCCGCCCGGCAACGCGGACTTGAGCTTCGCGAGCGCCTCGACGGTCGTGCCGGCGCGCAGACCTTCGTCCTCGCTCGCGACGAGCTTCTTCGTGTAGAGCCGGCCGGTGTCCTTGTCCATGCCGGCCATCGTCGTCTCGAGCGGCGCGATCTCGTCCCTGAACCAGCCCTTCTCCTGCGCGGCGCACGCGCGCTGCTGGCTGCGCGCGCCGTACTCGTCCATCGCCTCGCGCGAGATCGAGTAGCGCTTCGCGACCTCCTCGGCCGTCTGCAGCATGCTCCAGTAGATGTCGGGCTTGTGCTGGTCGAGCCAGCCCTCCTTCAGCATGTGCATGTTCAGGTCGCTCTGCACGCACGAGATCGACTCGACGCCGCCGGCGACGTACACGTCGCCTTCGCCGGCGAGGATCCGCTGCGCAGCCATCGCGATCGTCTGCAGGCCGGACGAACAGAAGCGGTTCACTGTCGCGCCGGGCACCGTGTCAGGGCAGCCCGCGCGCAGCGCGATCTGCCGCGCGATGTTGTTGCCGGTCGCGCCTTCGGGCAGCGCGCAGCCCATCAGCACGTCCTCGATCTCGCCCGGGTCGATGCCGGCGCGCTCGATCGCGGCCTTCACGACGTGGCCGCCGAGCGTCGCGCCGTGCGTCATGTTGAACGCGCCGCGCCACGACTTCGTCAGCGGCGTGCGGGCGGTGGAGACGATCACTGCTTCACGAGTCATGTTCTGCTCCGATTCCGTTCGCCGTCGGCTCAGGCCGCCTTGCTCTTCTTCGCGTTCCCGGCATCGAACGCCGCGAACGAGCCGCCCTCCGCCGCGAGCCGCGCGAGCAGCGGCGCGGGCTTCCAGAAGCCCGGATCGCCGTACGGGTTCCGCGCGAGCTCCTGCATCCGCTGCACGACGGCGTACAGGCCCACCTCGTCCGCGTAGCACATCGGGCCGCCGCGGTAGACCGGGAAGCCGTAGCCCATCAGGTACACGATGTCGATGTCGGACGCCCGCAGCGCGATGCCTTCCTCGAGGATCTTCGCGCCCTCGTTCACGAGCGCGTAGACGAGCCGGTCCACGATCTCGCGGTCGTCGAGCTTCCGCGGCTTCACGCCGATCGACGCGCGGTATTTCTCGATCATCCCGGCGACGACCTTCGACGGATACGCGGTCCGGTCGCCGGGCTTGTAGTCGTACCAGCCGGCGCCGGTCTTCTGGCCGTAGCGGCCCAGCTCGCACAGCAGGTCGGCGGTCTTGGAGTAGCGCAGGTTCGGCTTTTCCAGGTAGCGGCGCTTGCGGATGTACCAGCCGATGTCGTTGCCCGCCAGGTCGCCCATGCGGAACGGACCCATCGCGAAGCCGAACTTCTCGACCGCCTTGTCCACCTGCTGCGGCGTGCAGCCTTCTTCCAGCAGGAAGCCGGCCTGTCGGCTGTACTGCTCGATCATGCGGTTGCCGATGAAGCCATCGCACACACCGGAGACCACGCAGGTCTTGCGGATCTTCTTGCCCAGCTGCATCACCGTGGCCAGCACGTCCTTGGCGGTGGCGGCGCCACGCACCACCTCCAGCAGCTTCATCACGTTGGCCGGGCTGAAGAAGTGCATGCCGACCACGTCCTGCGGACGCTTCGTGAAGGCGGCGATCTTGTTGAGGTCCAGCGTGGAGGTGTTGGAGGCCAGGATGGCGCCCGGCTTCATCACCGCATCCAACTGCTCGAAGACCGCCTTCTTGACGCCCAGGTCCTCGAACACGGCTTCGATCACCAGGTCGGCATCACCGATGTCGGCGTAGCTCAGCGTGGTGCTCAGCAGCGCCATGCGCTGCTCGTACTTGTCCGCCTTGAGCTTGCCCTTCTTGACCTGGGCCTCGTAGTTCTTGCGGATGGTGGCGATGCCGCGGTCCAGCGCGTCCTGCTTCATCTCGAGGATGACCACCGGAATGCCGGCATTCAGGAAGTTCATGCTGATGCCGCCGCCCATCGTGCCGGCGCCGATCACCGCCACCTTGTTCACCGCGCGCACCGTGGTGTCCTCAGGCACGTCGGGGATCTTGCTGGCGGCGCGCTCGGCGAAGAAGGCATGGCGCAGTGCCTTGCACTCGGGCGTGAACATCAGCGCGGTGAAAATCTCGCGCTCGAAGACCATGCCCTCGTCGAACTTCTTGCTGATCGAGGCCTCCACCGCGTCCACGCACTTGGCCGGCGCCGGGAAGTTCTTCGCCATGCCCTTGACCATGTTGCGGGCGAACTGGAAGTAGCCGTCCGGGTTCTCGTGGCGCACCTTCAGGTCGCGCACCAGCGGCAGCGGGCGCACATCGGCTTTCTCCAACGCGAAGGCGACGGCGCCATCCAGCAGATCGCCCTCGATGACCTTGTCAAAGAGCTTCTGGCCCGGCAGGCCGGCCAGCAGCTCGCTCTTGACCGGATCGCCCGAGACGATGATGTTCAGCGCGGTTTCCACGCCCAGCACGCGCGGCAGGCGCTGCGTGCCACCGGCGCCCGGGATCAGGCCGATCTTCACCTCGGGCAGCGCGATGTTGGCGCCTGGCGCCGTCACCCGGTAGTGGCAGCCCAGCGCCAGCTCCAGCCCGCCGCCCATGGCCACGCTGTGCACCGCAGCCACCACCGGCTTGCTGCACAGTTCGCAGGCGCGGATCAGGTCGAGCAGGTTGGGTGCGGCCGTGGCCTTGGGCGAGCCGAACTCCTTGATGTCGGCACCGCCCGAAAAGGCCTTGCCGGCGCCGGTGATCACCACCGCCTGGATCGCGGGATCGGCTTCGGCCCGCTCCAGTCCTTGCGCCACGCCGACGCGCGTCGCGTAGCCCAGGCCGTTGACCGGCGGGTTGTCCAGCGTGATCACGGCCACCGGGCCGCGGGTCTCATAGCGTGCAGTCATGTCGGCGTGTCCTCGGGAAGGGAAAGACGCAAATAGAACGATCGTTCGATTCTATGGAGTAGGCACCGGCATCGGCGTCGCCCCAGCGACAGCGTGGATCCTCAGAAACCCTGATGCCCTTCAACGTCGCGCCCTCAGGCTGTGCTCAAACACGCCTTAGGGGCTTGCCTGGACCCGCGGAGGTCTACATCATGTGCAGAACGACCATTTTTTGGAGAAACACCGGATGCACGCCACGACCCCCCGCCTCGGCCAGCCACGACACCGGTCCGCGTGGCTCATCGCCAGCGCACTGGTCGCCACCCTGGCTTGGCCCATGACCGGACAGGCTGCCACAGCGGTTCAGGACCTGGGCGGGCTCTACGACGGCGGCTTTTCCTCTGCACTGGCTTTGAGTCAAACGGGACAGGCCATCGGGATTGCCACCCAGGATGGCGACTTTCAGACCGTCAATGCGCTGTGGTCGGCAGACGGTGCCATCACTTCCCTGGGGTCCTGCTGCGGTGGTGCCTTGGTGATGCCAGCCTCGATCAATCGCGCCGGCGAGGCCGTGGGCTCCCACCAGGCCACGCGCGACCACTGGTCGGCGGTGAAATGGGGCGCCGATGGCACGGCGCAGTACCTGCCGTCGCTGGGCAGCTTTGGCCTGGGCCGGGTGTTCGCGATCAACGACGCCGGCCAGTCGGTGGGCTCCTCGGTCGAGGACAGCTTTGCCCAGCGTGCCGTGCGCTGGAACGCCAACGGCAGCATCACCCCACTGGGCGAGATGGGGGCACCGGATCCGGGCTATCTGGCCTTCCACGAGGCCCATGGCATCAACAACAAAGGCGTGGTGGTGGGCACCGCACTGGTCGGTTCGACCTACCGGGCGTTTTCCTGGAAGAAGGGACAGTTCACTGATCTGGGCCCGGGCAATGCCACCCATATCAATGACAAGGGCCTGATCGCCGGCCTGGCCCCGGGCCGGATTCCGGTGACCTGGAAGAAGGGCACGATGCGCTACCTGCCGGCCCGCGACGGCGGCAAGCGCGCCTACAGCCACGAGGTGCTGGGCCTCAACAATCTGGGCGATATGGTCGGCTTCGGGCCGTCACCCGGTCCTGGTCTGCGCTCCATCGCTGTGCTGTGGCGCGGCGGCACCGCGATCACTCTGGGTCACTACCCCGGCGGTACGCACAGCGTGGCCACGGGCATCAATGACGCCGGCATGATCGTGGGCTATGGCAACCTGGTCGATGGCGGCCCGATGCGGGCGCTGCGCTGGACCGTGAACGGGATGAGGGTCCAGGCTGAACTGGCGACAGTGCACTGAACCCACTGCCTGCAGACACCGGCGGCGGCCCGCCGCCGGTGCTCACACCTCCAGCCACTCCTTGCGGACATAGCTGTCCGCCTTCAGCCCGGCCGGCGTGCCCTCGAAGACGATGCGGCCGTGGCCCATCACCAGGCATCGCTCGGACACCTCCAGCGCGATGGTCAGCTTCTGCTCCACCAGCAGCACGCTGATGCCGCGGCGCTTGAGTTCGCGCAGGTACTCGGCCACCAGTTCGACGATCTTCGGCGCCAGGCCTTCGGTGGGCTCGTCGATCATGATCAGGTCGGGGTCGCCCATCAGGGTGCGGCACAGCGTCAGCATCTGCTGCTCGCCGCCCGAGAGCACGCCGGCCTCGGTGTGCTGGCGCTCCTTCAGGCGCGGGAACAGGCCATACATGTCGTCGATCTGCCAGCGCGTGCTCTTGCGGCCGGACTTTTCGCCCAGCAGCAGGTTCTGATGCACCGTCAGCTTGGGAAAGATGTCGCGGTTCTCGGGCACGTAGCCAATGCCGCGGTGGGCGATCTCGAAGGCCTTGCGGCCGGTGATGGGTTCGCCGCGCCAGGCAATGCCGCCGGTGGCATCCACCAGGCCCATGATGGCCTTGACGGTGGTCGAACGCCCCGAACCGTTGCGACCCAGCAGGCTGACGATCTCGCCCTCGCCCACTGACAACGACACACCATGCAGCACATGGCTCTTGCCGTAGTAGGCGTGGACATTGTCGAGTTTCAGCAGTTCGCCGCTCATCGTCATGCCCCCGCCGCCTGGGTCTCGGCCAGCACGCTGCCCAGATACGCCTCCTGCACCTTGGCATTGGCGCGCACCGCCTCGGGGGTGTCGAAGGCGATCACCTCGCCGTAGACCACCACCGCGATGCGGTCGGCCAGACCGAAAACCACGCCCATGTCGTGCTCCACGGTGAGCAGGGTCTTGCCCTCGGTGACCTCGCGGATCAGCTGGATGAAGCGCTTGGTCTCGCTCTTGCTCATGCCGGCGGTGGGCTCGTCCAGCAGGATCACGCTGGAGCCGCCGGCGATGGTGATGCCGATCTCCAGCGCGCGCTGCTCGGCGTAGGTCAGGTTCATAGCCAGCTGGTCGCGCCGCTTGTCGAGCTTGATCATCTCCAGCACCTCCTCGGCGCGGTCGTTGACCTCGTGCAGGTCGGCCAGGAAGCGCCAGAAGCTGTAGCGCTGCTTCATCGACCACAGCACGGCGCAGCGCAGGTTCTCGAACACGCTCAGCCGGGTGAACAGGTTGCTGACCTGGAAGCTGCGCGACAGGCCGCGGCGGTTGATCTCGTAGGGCGCGAGCCCGTCGATGCGCTGGCCATGCAGGCGGATCTCGCCGCTGGACAGGCCGAATCGGCCCGAGATGAGGTTGAACAGCGTGGACTTGCCAGCGCCATTGGGGCCGATGATGGCGACGCGCTCGCCGGGCCTCACCTGCAGTGTGGCGCCGCGGATGATCTCGGTCTTTCCAAAGCGCTTGTAGGCATCCAGCAGTTCCAGCGCGTACGGGGACTGGGCGACCGCGTTCACAGGCTCTCCCTCCGCTTGATTTCCTTCTCGATGTCCTCCTGCACCTCGCCCCACTCCAGGGCGAAATGACGACGGGCCAGCTCGAACAGGGCGACCCCGGTCAGCGTGACGAAGACCGCACCCGCCCAGGCATCGGTCCCGCTGGCGTCGATCATTGCGCCCATGAAGGGCATCTGCGGTCCCAGAGCCGTGTTGAGCTGGAGGTGGTAGATCATCTCGATCATCGCCGCCACGCCCAGCAGCACCACCGCGCCCGCACCGCCCAGCGCCAGGTAGGCGGTCCACAGCTGACGCAGCTTGCCGAACGCCGCAACGCGCAGGTTCATCATGATCAGGCTGGCAAAGCCGCCCGGGGCGTACATCACCATCAGCACGAAGACCAGGCCCAGGTAGAGCAGCCAGGCCTTGGTGATCTCGGACAGCAGCGCCAGCGCCACCACCATCAGCACCGCACCCAGGATGGGGCCGAAGAAGAAGGTGGCGCCACCCAGGAAGACGAACAGCAGGTAGGCCCCCGAGCGTGCGGCACCCACCACCTCGGCGGTGACGATCTCGAAATTGATGGCCGCCAAGCCACCGGAGATGCCGGCGAAGAAGCCCGAGATCATGAAGGCCAGGTAGCGCACCCGCTGGGTGGAGTAGCCGATGAACTCGACCCGCTCAGGGTTGTCGCGCACCGCATTGAGCATGCGACCCAATGGCGTACGCGTCAGCGCGAACAAGGCGGCGGTGCTGAGGAAGCAGTACACCGCAATCAGGTAGTAGACCTGAATCTGCGGTCCATAGCTGATGCCCAGCACCTTTTCGCCCACCACCCGGTTGCCGGACACGCCGCCCTCGCCGCCGAAGAACTCGGGGATCATCAGCGACATCGACCACACCAGCTCACTCACCCCCAGCGTGATCATCGCGAAGGTGGTGCCCGACTTCTTGGTTGTCACCCAGCCCAGCACGGCGGCGAAGAACAGCCCGCCCAGGCCGCCCACCAGTGGCACCAGGCTGACGGGCAGACCCAGCGTGCCTGCCCCCACCATGTTGAGCGTGTGGATCGACAGGAACGAGCCCAGGCCACTGTAGACCGCGTGCCCGAAGCTGAGCATGCCCCCTTGCCCCAACAGCACGTTGTAGGCCAGGCAGACAATGATGGCAATGCCCATCTGGCTCAGCATGGTCTGACCGAAGCTGCTGGTCCACCACAGCGGGGCCACGCCCAGCAGCAGGGCATACAGACCCCAGATCAGGATGCGGCCGACATTCCAGGGCCTGAAGTGGAAGTTGGGGCGGGATTCGCGCGTGTGGTGCATGACGGGTTCAGCCTTCGCGCGTGCCCAGCAGGCCCTTGGGCCGCAGGATCAGGATGAGCACCAGCGCCAGATAGGGCAGGATCTGTGCCGTCTCCGACAGCTTGATGCGCAGCAGCGGCATGGCCGGGCTGTCGGGGCCGATGCTGACGCCGATCAGGCGGAACATGTCGACGCCGTTGGCGTCCACCGTCAGCGGCAGAGTCTGCAGCAGGCCCACCACCAGTGAGCCAACGAAGGCCCCGCTGAGCGAGCCCATGCCGCCGATCACGATGACTGCGAAGATGATCGGCCCGATGTTGGCCATGTTGGGCTCGGTGACAAAGGTGACGCCGCCGATCACGCCCGCCAGCCCCGCCAGCGCGCATCCGCTGCCGAAGACCAGCATGAACACCCGCGGCACGTTGTGCCCCAGCGCCTCGACCATCTCGGGGTGGGTCAGCGCCGCCTGGATCACCAGGCCGATGCGGGTGCGGGTCAGCAGCAGCCACAGCGACACCAGCATGCCCAGCGCCACCACCGCCATGAAGGCCCGGGTCAGTGGGAAGCGTGAGCAGGCGGTGCCGGCTGCATTGCACAGCTCAGCCGGTGCCGCGCCCAACACCATGGTGAGCCCGTCCCGGGCCGACTGCACGATGGTGAAGGCCGGGCCTTGCAGCCAGATGGGCGGGTCAAAGGTCAGGGGCGAGCGGCCCCAGATCAGCGCCACCACCTCACCCACCACGAAACTCAGCCCGAAGGTGATCAGCAGTTCCGGCACATGGCCGAACTTGTGAACGCGGCGCAGTGCGGTGCGCTCGAACAGCGCGCCCAGAACGCCCACCAGCAACGGCGACACCACCAGCGACGCAGTGAAACCGATCAAGGGCGTCAGCGTGTAGGCGGCGTAAGCGCCCACCATGTAAAAGCTGGCATGGGCGAAGTTCAGCACGCCCATCATGCTGAAGATCAGCGTCAGGCCCGAGCTCAGCATGAACAGCAGCAGCCCGGAGCTGATGCCGTTGAGCAGGTTGATCAGGATCTGGTCCACAGTGGCGCAGGCAATTCAGGAAACAGCAGAGCCCGGCGGAGGCGACTCCCCCGGGCTCGCGAAGCAAGCACCGCCGGCCGGGCATGCCGGCGGCATCACGCACCTCAGGGGCGCTTCATCTGGCACGAGGTGGGCGTGCTGGCCACATAGGCATCGTAGGCCTTGACCGGAGCAAAGGTGAAGCCGGTGTTCTCGACGCTGTAGGGATTCTTGGCGTCGGTCTTCTGCCAGCCGGCGATGAACAGCCCCTGTTGCAGCTGGTGGTCGGTCTTGCGCATCTCGACCTCACCGTTGAAGCCCTGATAACGCAGCCCTTCAAAGGCCGCCGCCACCTTGACCGGGTCGGTGGACTTGGCCTTGGCCATCGCCGTGGACAGGCCCATCAACTCGTTGTAGACCGCCAGCGTGTACATGTCGTCATTGAACTTGGCCTTGTAGGCGTTGCTCAGCTGACCGATGGTGCCCGGCAGGTTGGAGTGGCCATACGAGGCCATGAAGACACGGCCCACCGCGGCGCCACCCAGCGCCGTGGGGGTACCGGTGACCGAGGCGTAGTAGGTGTGGAACTTGACGTTCAGGCCCGCATCGTTGGCCGCCTTGACCAGCAGCATCAGGTCGGAGCCCCAGTTGCCGGTGATCACCGTGTCGGCGCCCGAGGCCTTGATCTTGGCCACATAGGGCGCAAAGTCCTTGACCTGGGCCAGCGGGTGCAGGTCATCGCCGACAAACTGGATATCGGGCCGCTTGCGGGCCATGATCTCCTTGGCGTACTTGCTGACCTGCTGGCCGTGCGAGTAGTTCTGGTTGATCAGGTAGACCTTCTTGACGTCCGGCTGGTCCTTGATGAAGGTGGTCATGGCCTCCATCTTCATCGAGGTGTCGGCATCGAAGCGGAAGTGCCAGTAGCTGCACTTGCTGTTGGTCAGGTCCGGGTCAACAGCGGCATGGTTGAGGTAGATCACCTCCTTGCCGGGGTTGCGCTCGTTGTGCTTGTTGACCGCGTCGATCAGGGCCAGTGCCACGCTGGAGCCGTTGCCCTGGGTGATGTAGCGCACGCCCTGGTCGATGGCCGACTTCAGCGCGTTCAGGCTCTCAGCCGGACTGAGCTTGTTGTCGATCGGAATGATCTCGAACTTCACGCCGGCCGGGTTGCTCTTGTTGAAGTGCTCGGCCAGGAACTGGAAGGTCTTGACCTGGTTCTGGCCCACCGGCGCCATCAGGCCCGACAGCGGGTCGATCCAGGCGATCTTCACGGTTTCACCCTTCTGGGCGAAAGCCACCGAGCAGGTGAGGGCCATCGTGGCACCAACGCTCAGGCCAAACAGCTTGCGAGTGAACTTCATCCGGGTCTCCAATGCTTCAGTGGTGATCACAGGGGGCGGTCGACGCGAACGGTAGCGGATGCATCGCTCGTTGAGCTTCAGGGACTACCACTAAAGGCTGTCACGCCCGGGACAAGCCGACGGCCCCGGCTTGATCCGGATCTGTCTCCAGCGGGCAGTGGGACAATCCAGGCATGAGCGACATCCTCACCCTGACCCGCCCGGACGACTGGCACCTGCACGTGCGTGACGGTGCGCCGATGCAGGCGGTGGTCCCTTTCACCGCGCGCCAGTTCGGCCGGGCCATCATCATGCCCAACCTGCGCCCACCGGTGACCACCGCCGCGCAGGCGATGGCTTACCGCGAACGCATCCTGGCCGCCGTGCCTGCGGGCGTGGACTTCACCCCGCTGATGACGCTCTACCTGACCGACAACACCGCGCCCGAGGAGGTCCGCCGCGCCAAGGCGACCGGCGTGGTGGCCCTCAAGCTGTATCCGGCCGGCGCCACCACCAACAGCGACGCCGGCGTGACCGACATCCGAAAGACCCATGCCACGCTGGAGGCCATGCAGCGCGAAGGTCTGCTGCTGCTGGTACACGGCGAGGTCACCGACCCGGCGATCGACCTGTTCGACCGCGAGGCGGTGTTCATCGATCAGGTGATGCAGCCGCTGCGG
Organism: Burkholderiales bacterium; assembly: GCA_017302485.1. Lineage (GTDB taxonomy): Bacteria > Pseudomonadota > Gammaproteobacteria > Burkholderiales > Burkholderiaceae_C > Ideonella. The sequence goes on from JAFLDI010000011.1 coordinate 10,424, forward strand.
CGCGATTTCCCTGAACTGAAGGTGGTGTTCGAGCACATCACCACGAAGGAGGCGGCGCAGTACGTGGCGCAGGCCGGCGCGTACACCGCCGCCACGATCACCGCGCACCACCTGCTCTACAACCGCAACGCGATCTTCCAGGGGGGGCTGAGACCGCACTACTACTGCCTGCCGGTGCTCAAGCGCGAGATGCACCGCCAGGCACTGGTGGCGGCTGCCACGAGTGGCTCGGATCGCTTCTTCCTGGGCACCGACAGCGCGCCGCATGCCTCGGTGATGAAGGAGGCGTCGGTATGCGGAGCGGGCTGCTTCACGGCGCTGAGTGCACTGGAGCTGTATGCCGAGGCCTTCGACGCGGCCGGCGCCCTCGACAAGCTCGAAGGCTTTGCCAGCCGTCACGGCCCGGCCTTCTACGGCCTGCCGGTCAATGCCGGCACGGTCACGCTCAGACGCGAGGCTCTGACCTTGCCCGAGGCGATTCCCTTCGGAGACGCGCAGCTGAAACCGCTGCGTGGCGGCGAGACGCTGGCCTGGCGGCAGGTCGACTGAGTGAACCGGGGCGCTCCCGCGCCCCGGCATCCGTCACTGGATGATGTAGGCGTTGTCGAAGATACCAACGATGCCGCCCTTGATGCGCTGCGCCGTGCAGTTCTGGATCTCGTTACGCATCGACATGTTGGCAAACAGCGCTGAAGGCAGCGTGCCGTCATTCTCGGTGTAGGTGATCTGCGCGGCGACGCCGTCGCGTGTAAAGGTGAAGGCGTTGCCCTTCTTGTCCCATGAGAACTGCAGACGCATCGCCGTGCCGACGGTCACCGTTCCCAGCGACACCACCAGGGCCGAGGCTCCCGGCACAGCGGCACTGGCCGAGCAGTCGGCATTTGTGCACTGCGACAGAACGCCCTGCACCTGCAGCACGCCCGGGGCGTCGATCGAGTTACTGGTGCGGCGCGCACGGATCTGGGCCAGCACATCGCCGGTGCGGTCACCCGGCACCGGGCCTCCCGGACGGATGTTGAAGAACGAGCCGATCAGACGGCCGCTGGATTGACCCACCGACGTATTGGCAGCACAGCTCTCGGCCTGGTTGACATCGTCGATCGTCAAGTCGGCACGCAGCCCCTTGACCGGCGCCGAAATCGGAATCGTCATGTTCCACGATTCCGCCGTCAGGCCGGCGTCGGAAGCCGTGCTGCCATACAGAAAACGGCCCAGCGTCAGCTTGTTGTTCTCGATGAAGCGACCGGCCTCGCTCTCGCTCCACTTGATGCGGTCCAGGCCGGTGTTGACATTGAAGTCGTCGTATTTGATGGAGGCGGCTTGGGCATTCAGAGCCAGCAGGCTGGCAAGCATCAGGGGGGTGAGACGGTAGGACATGGTTACTGCTCCAGGGCGTGGGATCGGGGAGATTCGGTCGCCGCCCACCGCAGGGTCGGAGCAGCGCCGTCATGACCGGCCCGATTGTTCTGGTCTCGGGCGACCGCCACATCATCACAACGCCGGACCCCCCCTAGCTTGAGGATGGTCAGTTTTCACGACTGACCGTGGTGGGCGCAGATGGCCGCTCCTGCGGCCTCAGGCGGCAGGCAGGAAACCCTCGATCGACAGGTAGCGCTCGCCGGTGTCGTAGTTGAAGCCCAGCACCCGGGCGCCGGCCGGGAGTTCGGGCAGCTTCTTTGCGATCGCGGCCAGCGTGGCGCCGCTGGAGATGCCCACCAGCAGGCCCTCCTGTGCGGCACTGCGGCGGGCGTACTCGCGGGCCTCCTCGGCCTCGACCTGGATCACCCCGTCGAGCAGTTCGGTCTTCAGGTTCTTCGGGACGAAGCCGGCGCCGATGCCCTGGATGGGGTGCGGGCTGGGCGCGCCGCCGGAGATCACCGGCGACTGGCTGGGCTCGACCGCAAACACCTTGAGCTGCGGCCAGGTCGCCTTCAGCACCGAGGCCACGCCTGAGAGGTGTCCGCCGGTACCGACACCTGTGACGATCGCGTCCAGGCCCTCGGGGAAGTCGGCCAGGATCTCCTGCGCCGTGGTACGTACATGCACGTCGATGTTGGCCGGGTTCTCGAACTGCTGCGGGATCCAGGCACCGGGCGTGGCGGCGGCCAGTTCCTCGGCCTTGGCGATCGCGCCCTTCATGCCCTTCTCGCGCGGCGTCAGCTCGAAGCGCGCGCCATAGGCCAGCATCAGGCGCCGGCGCTCGACGCTCATGCTGTCGGGCATCACCAGCACCAGCTTGTAGCCCTTGACCGCCGCCACCATCGCCAGGCCGACGCCGGTGTTGCCCGAGGTCGGCTCGATGATCGTGCCGCCCGCCTTCAACTGGCCGCTGGCCTCGGCCGCCTCGACCATGGCCAACGCGATGCGGTCCTTGATCGAGCCGCCGGGGTTGCTGCGCTCGGATTTGACCCAGACCTCGTGGGTGCTGCCGAAGAGGCGGTTGACGCGGATGTGCGGCGTCTGGCCGATGGTGGCAAGAACATTGGCGGCTTTCATGGGCATCTCCTGTGAGGCCGCTGATGATGCCGCAACGCGCTGCCCGCCGTCGGCATAAGCTTCTGACCTCTTCTCATGAACCGGGCGGGGGCATCGGCTCCGTGGGACAATCAGGGCCGTGAAGCCGACCAGACCGTCGCTGGTGCAAGGGCCGAAAGGTCGCACTGGAGGAAGGTCCGGACTGCATAGAGCAGCGTAGCGGGTAACGCCCGTCCACCGCGAGGTGCGGATCAGAGCCACAGAGACGAGTCTTGCCGGGGTTCCCAACGGGGGTGCTCTGCGAGGGGCCGGCGCAAGCCGGCCGGACGTCGGCGCAAGCCGGCGGCCTCGGGCGCAGCCCGAACCGAGCAGCCACCCTTGACGGGGCCACAGCCCCGTCAAGGGTGAAACGCGGCAATCTCTACGCGCAGCAACACCAAATAGGCCGGCATTGAAGCGGCTCGCTGAGCCGGCGGGTAGGTGGCATCGAGCCAGGGTGGCAACACCTCGGCCCAGAGGAATGGCGGTCACGGCGGCGCTTTGCAAGAAGCGCCGCTGCACAGAATCCGGCCTATCGGTCGACTTCACACTTTTTTCTCTTTGCATGTCCCCGGATGAATCCTGAAGCCTCGCGCGTCTGGCGCGGCCCCCGCTGGTTGCTGGCGGCCCTGCTGGCCGGCCTGGGCATGCTCGGGCCCTTCTCGATCGACACCTACCTGCCGGCCTTCACCGGCATCGCGCAGAGCCTGGGCGCCACGCCGGTGGAGATGCAGCAGACGCTGTCGGCCTACCTGCTGGGCTTTGCGGTGATGAACCTGTTCCATGGCGCGCTGGCCGACAGCTTCGGCCGCCGCCCGGTGGTGCTGGCGGGGCTGGCGGTGTTCACGCTGGCCTCGTTGGGCTGTGCGCTGGCGCAAAGCATTGGCCAACTGGTGCTGTTCCGCGCGCTGCAGGGCATGTCTGCCGGCGCTGGCATGGTGGTCTCGCGGGCCATCATCCGCGACCTGTTCCACCCGGACCAGGCACAGAAGGTGATGTCGCAGGTCACCATCTACTTCGGCGTCGCCCCCGCCGTGGCGCCGGTCATCGGCGGCTGGCTGTATGTGCACCTGGGCTGGCACTCCATCTTCTGGTTTCTGGTGGGCGTCGGCCTGGTGCTGATGGGCACGATGGCGCGCATGCTGCCCGAGTCGCTGCATCCCAGTCAGCGCCAGCCCTTCCACGCCAGGCCGCTGATGCAGGGCTACTGGCAGATGGTCAGCAACCCGGTGTTCCTGGCGCTGGCCTTTGCCTCGGGAGTGCCTTTCAACGGCATGTTCCTCTATGTGCTGTCGGCGCCGGTGTTCCTGGGCGACATCCTGCACCTGGGCCCGACCGAGTTCTTCTGGTTCTTCCTGCTCACCATCAGCGGCATCATGGCCGGCGCCTGGTGGTCGGGTCGACTGGCCGGGCGCATTGAGCGCAGCCGGCAGATTCGCCGAGGTTTTCGCATCATGTTCGGCGTGTCGCTGCTGAATGTGGCGATGAACGCACTGCTGACACCGCACCCGGCCTGGGCGCTGCCGCTGATCGCGGTGTTCGCCTTTGGCTGGGCACTGATGGTGCCGGTCGTGACGCTGCTGGTGCTGGACCAGGTACCCGAGCGACGCGGCATGGCCAGTTCGCTCCAGGCCTGCCTGGGCAGCGTGGCCAACGCCTTCGTGGCCGGTGTGATCGCCCCGCTGGTGATGCACTCAGCGCTGGCGCTGGCCCTGACCTCGCTGGGCCTGATGTGCATTGGCCTGTTGTCCTGGCACTGGGTGCGGCGCCGCGTGCCCGGCTGAGACGAAGCAGCGACAATTCGACCCATCACCCAGGAGACATGATGGACGCCGCCGATACCGCTGACCAAACCGACACCGAGGGCCTCGAGATCTCGCTGGCCGCCGCGATGGAGCTGTGCAAGCTGGAGCTGGGCACACTGATCGACATCCGCCAGTCCTTCGAGATCGAGATGAAGGGCGCGATCCCTGGCACCGTGCACATCCCGATGTTCGAGGTGAAGGTGATGCTGGGCGACACGCTCACTGAGGACGAGCAGGACATCCTGGACGCCGGCACGCCCAAGGACATGGACGCCAAGAGCTTCTTCACGATGATCAACCAGTTGCACCACGCACGTGATCACCTGCTGCTGTGCGTGTGCAACAGCGGTCGGCGCAGCCTGGCAGCGGCACGCCTGTTGCGCTCGCTGGGCTACCCCAAGGCCTTGTCGGTGGCGGGCGGCTTTCAGGCCTGGAAAAAGCTCCAGGCCGCTGCGCCGGCGCCCAAGGACTGATCAGCCCCGCGAGCGCTGCCAGGCCTCGATGGCCGGCAGCAGCGCCTGGCGCCGCGCCAGGCTTTCGGCCGGCCAGCAGGTGTCCCGGTCGTAATACTCCGGCACCGCCAGCGCACCAGGCGGCAGCAGCACCCAGGGCTGCTTGCTGGCGGTGAAGATGTGGACATCGGGTGGCAGTGCGTCAGGCGTGTCCAGCGTGCCCACCCGAACGAAGGCCACCACCGGGCCCGAGCCGGCGTAGTGACTCCACAGCGCCAGGTGGCAGCGCGGGCAGCGCACGATGCGCTGGCCCTGGCCGCTGTCTGACGGAGTGTCGACTGTGACGGGCGCGCCAGTCAGCAGCTCGAGCCGATCGCTCTCGATCATCGCGTTGAGCGCAAAGGACGCGCCCGACTCGCGCTGGCACCAGCGGCAGTGGCAGCAGTGCACGAACAACGGCGGGCCGTGCAGGCGGTAGCGGACCTGGCCGCAGTCGCATCCGCCGTCGAGCAGCGTGGTGTTCATCGGCGCTTGGCCCGCAACATCAGGCCTCGCTGTCCACAGCGGCCGGATTCAGCCGCTCGAACAAAGCGATGTCGCGGATGTTCTTCTGCACCGCCACGGCGCCGAACAGCGCCAGCAGGAAAGACATGGCGTAGTAGCCCTTCTCGCTGCCGGCCAGGTTGGCGTTCCACAAGCCGACGGTCAGCAGCAGGATGGCCAGACCCAGCGCAACCCAGCATAGGCCGAAGTAGATGCCGGTGACCGGGATGGCCTCCAGCCGGTCGCGCACCGTCTTCTGCAGCGACACCGCGGCAAACAAGCCGAAGGCCAGCACGGTGAAATAGTAGCCCTTCTCATTGAGCGCCATCTGGGCGTTCCACAGCCCGGTGACATAGGTCAGCGCTCCCACGAAGAGGGCCGCCCAGGAGGCGCCGACGAAGGCGCCGGTGGGACGTTGTGCAGTGATCGTGTTCATGACTGTCTCCCTGTGGTGGTGCCAGGCGCACTTGCCGCCCATGGCACCCCCAGATGATGCCACTGCCGGCAGACCGGGGACTCAAGTCCGGCGCCCGCGATCCGATAGCCCGGGGTGAGGCCCGCTTCTGCCGGACCGGAGATTGCCCATGTCCCACCCGCACCGCTGCAACCGCCTGAGCCTCATGCTCGCCGCCCTCACCCTGAGCGCCCAACCATCCTGGGCCGGCGATCATGGCCATGCCGAACCCGCCGCCAAACCGGCCAAGCCTGCCGCAGCCGAGGCCAAGGCGACGAACGGCAAGGAAAGCATCTCGATGGACGAACTGCGTGAGCGTCTGGCCGCCCGGCTGGGTGCAACCAAGTCGCCCGATGCCAAGAGTGCCTATGTGCTGCGCGTGACCAACAAGTCGCCCTCGGCGCCCGAGCCGGCACGCCATGCGCCGGCGCACGGTGCCGCACCCGGCAAGAGCACGGGCGCGCACGGCGTTGCCGCCCAATTGCTGCCGCATGGCGCGCACGATCCCCATTGGGAGTACGAAGGCGTCAACGGCCCACAGGCCTGGGGCGCACTCAAGCCGGAATTCGCCACCTGCTCCACAGGCCAGCGCCAGAGCCCAATCGACATCCGCGATGGCATCCCGCTGGAACTGCAGCCCATCGAGTTCGCCTACATCCCGACCGGCTTCTCGGTGATCGACAACGGCCACACCGTGCAGGTCAATCTGCCGCAGGGCAATGCCATCAGCGTGCAGGGCCGCCGCTTCGAGCTCCTGCAGTTCCACTTCCACCGCCCGTCGGAGGAGCGCATCAACGGCCGCCAGTTCGACATGGTGGTGCACCTGGTCCACAAGGATCTGGATGGACGGCTGGCCGTGGTGGCGGTGATGCTCGACCGCGGCAGCGCCCATCCGCTGATCCAGACGGTGTGGAACGCGCTGCCGCTGGAGAAGAACGTGGCCGAGCCGGCGCCCAACACGCTGGACCTGAACCACCTCCTGCCCAAGGACCGGCGCTACTACACCTACATGGGCTCGCTGACCACACCGCCGTGCAGCGAGGGTGTGCTGTGGATGGTGATGAAGGAGCCGGTGCAACTCAGCCCGCAGCAGATCGGCATCTTCGCGCGGCTGTATCCGATGAATGCGCGGCCGATCCAGAAGACGGCCGGGCGGATGATCAAGGAAGGCCAGTAGGCGGCCCTTGCCTCAGCCGATCTTCGCCCGCAGCCACTCGGGCATGGGGGTGGACTTGCCACTGGGAAAGTCCATCCAGACCGTGGTGGCACCGCCTTCGGCATAGACCACGCCGGGCTGATCGGTGCGCTCCAGCGTGATGAAGGTGTCGAAGCTGCTGCGCCCAGGATTGGCCACGTAGTGCCGGGCCAGCACATCGCCGGGGTACTCGAGCTGGCGGATGAAGTTGCAGAACGCGTTGACGATCACCGGCCCCTGCCCGGCCGGGTTGGGCTGGCCGCCGATCGCACTGAGCCATTCGATCCGCACGATCTCCATGTAGCGGAAGTAGATCGTGTTGTTGACATGGCCCATCATGTCCATGTCACCCCAGCGGATCGGGATGATCATCTCGTGGCTGAGCGTCTTGTGCTCGGGCAGAGTGAAACGCACCGGAGCCTCCGTCAGGGGGTCAAGCCAAGCTGGCGCTTGAGATCGGCCAGTTCTTCGCGCAGCAAACGAAGCTCGTCCGACAACCGGGCCACCTCGGCCGTCAGTGCCGGGGACTCGACAGCGCTGGCGCTGCTGACAGCCACCACCTCAGGCAGGGGCTCATCGCCCAGCAGGTGCACCCATCGCGCCTCGCGGGCGCCCGGTGCCCGCTCCAGTCGCCGCACCTTGGGTGGGTCGCTCGCGGCCAGCTCGTCCAGGAAGGCCTCGACCGAGCCGGTGTCGGCGAAGCGGTGCAGCCGCTCGGCGTTCTGGCGCAGCTCGGCGGCGGTCTGAGGGCCGCGCAGCATCAGCGTGGACAGCAGGGCCACCGACTGGCTGGGCACTCCGTAGACGCGCCCCAGGTTGTGCTCGTAGCGTGCCACGCGCGCACCGCTGACCTCGATCACCAGGTTCAGCGGCTTGAGCGCATCCAGCGCCTCGAGCACCTGGGCGTCGGACACCTCCATCACCGGATGACGGGCCGTCTTCTGGCTGCAGCCAGCGGCCAGCGCATTCAGCGACAGCGGATAGGTATCGGGAACCGTGCGCTGCTTCTCGATCAGCACCCCGAGCACGCGCAGCTCAAGGCTTGTCAGCGGCCGCAGCACCTCAGACGCCGAAGCCGTCGTCGGCCTGGATCACGGCGCCGTTGATGAAGTGGCTCTCGTTGGCGCACAGCATCAGCAGCGTGGTGTCCAGATCCTGCGGTCGGCCCACGCGCTTGCGGGGCAGCATCTGCACCAGCTTCTGGCCGGCATCGGTCTGCCAGTGGTGGTGGTTGATCTCGGTATCGATGTAGCCAGGGCAGATGGCATTGACGTTGACGCCGTAGCGTCCCCACTCCAGCGCCATCGCACGGGTCATGTGCACCACGGCCGCCTTGCTCATCGCGTAGACGCCGATCTGGCTCAGCACGCGCAGCCCGGCCATCGAGGCGATGTTCACGATGCGCCCGCCGGTGAAGGTGCCCGGTGCAGCGCCGCGGGCGCGGGCAATCATGCGCCGGCCCACCTCCTGCGCGACGAAGAAGGCGCCGCGGGTATTGGTGTCCATGACGAAGTCATAGTCGTCGGGACTGACGTCGAGCAGCTTCTGCGTGGTGCTGACGCCGGAGTTGTTGACCAGGATGTCCAGGGTGCCCGTCTCGGTCTCGGCATGGGCCACGGCCGACTTGATGCTGTCGACATCGGTGACGTCGAGCTCGACCACATGGGCATCGCCGCCCGATCCCTCGATCTCGGCGCGCAGGGTCTTGAGACGTTCGGTGCGACGCCCGGCCAGCACCACGGCCGCACCGGCCTGGGCCAGGGTGCGCGCGAACTGCGCGCCCAGGCCGCTGGAAGCGCCGGTCACCAGGGCCACGCGGCCCGACAGATCAATCTGGTAGCTCATTGTTCTTCACGGTGGCCAGACCACCGTCCTTTCCATGGACTCAGGGTCCTGAGCCTAGCATGTGAAAAGCTGTGCCAGCCAGTCATCCTGCGGCATCGGACGGTCGAACAGGTAGCCCTGGAACTCATCCACGCCCAAAGAGCGCAGCAACTCGAACTGTTCCTCGGTCTCGACACCCTCGGCCACCGTGTGCAGCCCCAGTCCCTTGCAGATGTCCAGCGTGCCACGAATCACCACCGCGGCTTTGGTGTTGTGCAAGGCCTCGGCGACGAAGGCACGGTCGATCTTGACCTTCTGGAAGGGCAGCTTGAGCAGGTGCGACAGGGATGAATAGCCGGTCCCGAAGTCGTCCAGCGCCAACCCGAAGCCATGGCGACGCAGCCGCCCCAGCAGCGGATGGACGGCCGGCTCAGCCAGCGCAGACTCGGTCAGTTCCAGCTCCAGCGAGGATGGCGGCACGCCATGGCGCTGGCAGGCATGCATCGCAATGCGCTCGAAGGTGGGATTGAGCAGTTGCCGCGGCGACAGATTGACGGCCACCGGCATGGCACGGCCGCGCCGGCCCAGCTCGGCGGCCAGTCGCGCGGCCGAGTGCAGGGCCTGACGGCCCAGCAGCTCGATCGCGCCGGTCTGCTCGGCCATCGGGATGAACTCGGCCGGCGAGACCACTCCAAAATCGCGCGTGCTCCAGCGCACCAGCAGCTCGGCACCGAGCGCCTGGCGCCTTGCATCCACCTTGGGCTGCACCACAAAGCTGAAGCCGCTGCGCTCGGCGTCAATGCGCAGCAGACTCTGTAGCCGCACGCGGCGCATCGCGCCTTCCTCGATCTGCGGCTCGTACATGCGCAGGCAGTTCTTGCCCTGCTCCTTGGCGGTGTACATCGCCGCGTCAGCCTTGCGCAGCAGGGTCTGGGCGTCGATGCCGTCGTGGGGATGCAGCACCGCGCCGATGCTCGGACTCATCATCATGTCCTGCGAATAGCCCACGCCAAAGGGCGAGGCCATGGTCGCCAGCAGGATCTGGGCGCTTTGACGCACTTCGAAGTCGCCGCTGCCGGGAGCCAGCACCAGCACGAACTCGTCGCCGCCCCAACGGCCAATGAAGGCCTCGGGCAAGGCGCGGGTGAGGCGACGCGCCACCTCCTGCAGCACCATGTCGCCGGCGCCATGGCCGAAGCTGTCGTTGATCGATTTGAAGCCGTCAAGGTCCATGAACAGCAGGCCGAAGGAGTCGCCACTGCTCTGGTGCAGCCGTTCCTCCAGATGCTTCTGGATGGCTGCCCGGTTGGGCAACTCGGTCAGGCTGTCGTGCAAGGCCTGGCGGGCCAGCAGGTTCTCGGCCTCCAGGCGCTCGCTGATGTCGTGCATCGAGACGATGCGGCAGGCGCTCTGTCCCGCCTGCCCGGCCACGAAGGTGACCGTGGCCGCCACCGGCACCTCGCCCCGCTGGGAGCGCAGCCGAGCCTCGCCGCGCCAACCGCTGCCCTCGGCGGAGGTATCGGGCAGACCGATGTAGCGCGACAGAAGTTCACCCCGCACCTGGGACGATGCGTGGCCCGACAACAGGCAGAAGGCCCGGTTGGCTTCTACCACCCGTCCTTCGTCGTCCACGACCAGCAATGCATCGTTGGTGCTGGCAAAGGCAGTGGCCAGCAGATGCAGCGACTGCTCGGACTCTCGCTGGGCGGTGATGTCCTTGATCGTGCCAGCCACCCGCACCGGCCGCCCCTGCGCGTCGCGCTCGAGCGCCCTGCCCCGCACCCGCACCCAGCGCTCGCCTGGCGGCAGCTGGATGCGATAGGCCATGTCGACGTCCTCGCGGGCGCCGGCCAGGTGCAGCCGCCAGGCCAGCGTCATGGAGTCTCGGTCATCGGCATGCACCAGATCGATGAAGGCCCGCCCGCCGACATCGGGCCAGGCCACCTCGACGCCATCGATGAACAGGCCGTGCACCTCGAAGCGCTCGGTCTGAGTGGACCATTCCCAGATCCCTTCGCCGCTGGCCCACAACGCCATCTGCAGCCGATGCTCGGACTCGCGGGCCTGCTGCAGCGCGTCGAACAGCTCGCGGCTCTTGTTCATCAGCAGCGCCTCGGCCGACTTGCGGGCCAGCCGCTCGCGCTCCAGGCGGCGCGACAGCACCACCGCCTCGGCCGACACGGCCAGCGGCATGGGCTCGGTGGGCGGCACCAGCTCGCTCACGCGGTCGCCTCCAGCAGGAACACCGCGCCGTCGTCGCACGGTGTCATCGACACCTGGCAGTCGCGGCCATACAGGGCCAACACACCATCGATCAGACCCAGCGCCAGCACCTGCAGGCGGCGCTCTGACCGGTAGCGCAGACGCAGCCGTCCGGGCGACCGCTCCAGCACCTCGAACTGAGGCAACTGGGCCTGTGAATACAACTTGCGCACCTCGACATGGATGTGGCCGTCGATCGCAGCCAGCAGGTCGAACGGGTGCTGGTGCGGCGAGAAGTACTCGCGATGCGCCTGGCTGAAGCGCTGCGCAAGGTGCTGACCAAAGCTGTGCACCAGGGTGTCGACGGGCTCACCGGTGCGTTGCACCAACTCGACGACCATTCGCTGCAGTTCCTCGGCGGGGTAGTAGCCCACGGCCGTGTAGGCACCGCCATGATCCAGGCCGGTGGCGGACAGCACCTGGTCGGCCACTTCCGGAGAGAAGCGCGCCTCGACCATCTCGATGAATTCGGTGAACACCAGGCCCAGCATGGCCGCTCCTTGGCGGGCGTCGGTCCCCGCCTTGACCGGATGGTAGTGTGCCGCTGCAGCGCTGTCGCCACGAACTGCGGCCGTCGCAGGGTTCTTCTCTGCAGCAATATTAGAACGATCGTGCTTTTTTCGGTCGGCAGCCGATAGAATCGCTGCCAAGTGCCCGCCAGGGCGGCCCCTGCTCGACTCTCCCAGGATCTCCCCATGACCTCCGAAGAACTCCTCGCCCAGTTCGGCCCCCGCGACTCGATGGACTACGACGTGGTCATCGTCGGTGGCGGCCCAGCTGGTCTGTCCACCGCGATCCGCCTGAAGCAGCTGGCGGCCGAGAAGGCTGCGGAGATCAGCGTGGTGGTGCTCGAGAAGGGCTCCGAGCCCGGGGCCCACATCCTGTCAGGCGCGGTGATGGACCCGCGCGCGATCACCGAGCTGTTCCCCGACTGGAAGGAGCGCGGCGCACCGCTGAACCAGCCCGTCACCAGCGACGACATCCTCTTCCTGTCGGCCGATGGCGCCACCCGCACCCCCGACTGGCTGGTGCCCGACTGCTTCCACAACCACGGCAACTACGTGATCAGCCTGGGTGCGGTCACCAAGTGGCTGGGCGAACAGGCCGAGGCGCTGGGGGTGGAGATCTTCCCTGGCTTCACCGCCGCCGAGCTGGTCCTGGATGAGCAGGGCCGCGTCAAGGGCGTGGCCACCGGCAACGTCGGCCTGGGCAAGGACGGCGAGCCCACCGACAACTTCCAGCTCGGCATGGAGCTGCTGGGCAAGTACACCATCTTTGCCGAAGGCGCCCGCGGTCATCTGGGCAAGCAACTGCTGCAGCGCTTCAAGCTGACCGAGGGCAAGGACCCGCAGACCTTCGCGATCGGCATCAAGGAGCTGTGGGAAGTCCCGGCCGACCAGGCCCAGCCCGGCAAGGTGGTGCACACCGCCGGCTGGCCCATCACCGATGACACCTTTGCCGGCGGCTTCCTCTACCACCTGGAGGGCAACAAGGTCACGCTGGGTTACGTCGTCGGCCTGAACTACGTCAACCCCTGGATGAGCCCCTTCGAGGAAATGCAGCGCTGGAAGACCCACCCGGCCATCCGCGCCCACATCGAGGGCGGCAAACGCATCGGTTACGGGGCGCGGGCGATCAACAATGGCACGCCACAGGCCCTGCCCAAGCTGGTCTTCCCGGGCGGCGCCCTGGTGGGCTGTGACGCCGGCACGATGAACGCGGCGCGCATCAAGGGCAGCCACGCCGCCATCAAGAGCGGCATGCTGTGCGCCGACGCGCTGTTCGAGGCCCTGCAGGCCGGCCGCAGCCAGGATGAGCTGAGCGCCTACAGCAGCGCCTTCGAGGCCAGCTGGCTGCACGAGGAGCTGCAGCGCACCAAGAACTTCAAGCTGTGGTTCAAGAAGGGCCAGACGGTGGGCAAGCTGATGACCGGCGTCGAGCAATGGCTGCTGCCCAAGCTGGGCATGCCGGTGCCGCCCTGGACCCTGCACAACGACACCCCCGACCACGTCTGCCTGCAGCCGGCCGACCAGTGCACGAAGATCGACTACCCGAAGCCCGACGGCCAGATCACCTTTGACCGCCTCTCGTCGGTGTTCATCAGCAACACCAACCACGAGGAGAACCAGCCGGCCCACCTGCGTCTGAGCGATGCCGCCGTGCCGGTGCAGGTCAACCTGGCCAGGTACGCCGGCCCCGAAGGCCGCTACTGCCCGGCCGGCGTCTACGAGTTCGTCCACAAGGACGGCGCCGACCAGCTGGTGATCAACGCGCAGAACTGCGTGCACTGCAAGACCTGCGACATCAAGGATCCGACGCAGAACATCACCTGGGTCACGCCCGAAGGCGGCGGCGGTCCGAACTACGCCGGCATGTGAGGCTCGTCTGCCGCGTGGACGAGCGCCCGTCGGGGCGCTCCGTTCATGTCGGCGCGACCGAGTCGTCCAGCGGTTGCACCGTCACCGCCACGCGTGGCTGCACCCGCCCACCGCCGCGGATCACGCCGCGCAGCGGCGCCACATCGGCATAGTCACGGCCCCAGGCCAGCGTGACGTGGTCCAGGCCAGCCGGCACCCGATTGGTGGGGTCCAGCGCCAGCCAGCCCTGCTCTGGGCACCACAGTGCCGCCCAGGCGTGCGAGGCATCGGCCCCCACCAGGCGCGGCTGGCCCGGCGGTGGCTGGGTCAGCAGATAGCCGCTGACATAGCGCGCAGCCAGCCCCAGTGATCGACAGGCGCCAATCATGACGTGGGCAAAGTCCTGGCAGACGCCCTGACGCAAGGCCAGTGCCTCGGCCGCGGTGGTTCCCGCATGGGTGGCGCCGTGCTCGTAGCGGAAATCGTCATGCACCCGGGCCATCAGGTCCAGGGCTGCGGCAGCCATCGGTCGACCGGGGGTGAAGCTCTGGCGGGCATAGGCGGCCAGCGCCGGGTCGCGCGGCGCCAGCTCGGTGCCCAAGGTGAACTCGACCGCCTCGCGGTGGGTGAGACCCGCGTGGTAACGAAGAGATTCGGCCACGGCCTCCCAGGCCGGACTGGCGTCGGGATCGATCGTGGCCGCCGCGCTCAGGCCCGCCTCGAAGCGGCTGCGCACCCTCAGCTTCTCATGCACACGCGAGTGGCTGAAGGTGATGCGGCCATTGCCCCAGGGATCTTCGCTGATCTGACTGGGCGGCAGCGCCGGGCCGGCCAGCGCCAGCCACTCATCGGGCGTGGGGTCGATGCTCAGGTCCCAGGCACGCACCAGCTGGGTCTCGCTGCTGCGCGGCACCAGGCAGGCAATGTGGTGGGCCAACTCCACCGGCAGCTCGTAGTCATAGTGGGTGTCGTGGCAAATGCTGAGCCAGCGCAGCGTTGCGCTCATGGACCTTCCTTCATTGCCAGACCATGCGGTCGGCCGGGCCGACGTGCGAGAACAGGCGCTGACCCAGGGCATCCGACAGGCCCCGCGCCTGTTGGCCGCACTGCTTGAGCAGCGTGGTCAGCGGCGCGTGCCCACCGTCGGCATCGGGTGTGCTGATCAGCTCCAGCGGCCAGTCCTGCGGCTGCGGCAAACCAGCGGCGAGCTCCTGTGCCCAGGCCGCGTCGTGCCGCGAGAGCTTGAGAAAGCGCTCGCGCATCGTGCGCGCCACCCAGGCCAGCGCGCGTGGATTGTCGGTGTCGTGCACCAGCAGATGCAGCAGCGGCGGCAACTCGCGCCGGGCCTGGAACTGGGCGCGGTAGGTGATCGTCGAGTCGAACAGACCCAGCAGCAGCGCGAATCCCTCGTCGCGGAGGTGCAGACCGCACTCGATGCCCAGCGACAGCGCATGGGCATGGAAGTCCAAGCGCTCGATCTGCCGACCCACGCTGAGCAGGCGCCAGCCGTCGTCGCGGGTCATGCGGTCGGTCTGCGCACCAGTGATGGCTGCCAGGTGGGTGGCCGCCCGGGCCAGTACGCCCATGACGTCGGCCAGCGGCTCGGTGGTGGCAGCGTCCAATGCGGCGCGCAGGTGCTGATCGAAGTGTTCGCCGACCTCGCGGATCAGCTTCCAGTGCTCGGGCGACAAGCGCTCGCGCAGTGCCTGCGCGCAGCGCATCAAGGACTGCAGGTTGTAGGCCACGCTGGTGGCGCCCTGGGCATCGCCCAGCGCATGCACCAGCGCGCGCTCGAACACCCGCACCGACTGCTGTGGCGTGGGCACCCCCGCGCCCACCAGGCCGTGGTGTCGGGCCAGCGTATCCAGCACGCCCAGCACCTCGGAGGAGGCGCCGGTGATCAACGAGCCGGTCAGCGCCTCCAGGGTCAGCCGCGCCAGCCGCACGCTGTTCTCGGCACGCTCTGTGTAGCGCCCCAGCCAGAACAGATTCTCGGCTGAGCGGCTCGTGACGCTGCGGTGCCAGGTGGCCAGATCGGCGGCACTCAAGGGGCGTGGCAGCAGGCTGGTCGGGTCGACTTCGCCGCCGGTCTGCACCCAGGTGTCGGCGCTGCTGTGACCGTGCTGCATCGACAGCCAAGGGTTGGCGCCACCGTCGCCTTCCGCCGCCACGCGAGCCATGCCGCCGGGCAGCACGCGCCAACCGCCACGGCCATCGGCCACCGCAAAGACACGCAGCACGGCACTGCGCGCCAACAGGCGGCCCTCGCGCCAGACCGGTGTCTCGGCGCCGCGCATCGGCGCCTGCAGATCGGAAGAGCG
>JAFLDI010000110.1 GCA_017302485.1 Burkholderiales bacterium
GCCATGCGCGCCGTGCTGGGCGGCACCGCCGCGCTGCTTGGTACCGTGCTGCTGTTGCAGGTGCTGCACCAGGAGCGCGACCGCCTGGCCGCGCACTGGCCCGCCAGCCAGCCCTTGCTGCAGGCCTGGTGCGAGCTGGCCCGCTGCCGCATCGAGCCGGTGCGGGCGATCGAGCAACTGGCCATCGACAGCAGCACCTTGCAGCGCACCGCCTCCCCTGATGTGCTGCGCTTCGAAGCCGAGTTGCGCAACCAGGCGGCGCATCCGGTACGCGCACCCGATCTGGAGCTCAGCTTCACCGACAATCAGGGTCGACTGCTCGCCCGGCGTGTGCTGCCGGCCCAGGCGCTGGACGCGCCGACGGCCGGCATTCCCGCCGACGCCCACTGGTCGGTGCGCGCCGAGTTGCGTCTGCGCGACCTGCCGGTCACCGGCTTCAGCGCCGAACTGTTCTACCCCTGACCTGGGCCACCGAGCCCGCCACGCCATGTCCTGTCTCGTCTGCGGCTCTCTGGCCTTCGACACGATCACCACTTTCGGCGGCCGCTTCGCCGAGCAGATCCTGCCCGAGCAGGTGCATATCCTGAATGTGTCCTTCCTGGTGCCCACGCTGCGCCGTGAGTGGGGCGGCTGCGCCGGCAACATCGCCTACACCCTGAAGGCCCTGGGCGGCGAGCCGGTGGTGATGGCGGCGCTGGGCAATGATGGCGCCGAGTACCTGGCGCGCTTTCGCCAGCTGGGCATCGACACCTCGTGCGTGCTGAGCGTGGCCGACACTTACACCGCGCAGGCGATGATCATCACCGACGCCGACAACAACCAGATCACCGCCTTCCACCCGGGCGCGATGCAGCAGGCTCACCAGATCGAGCTGCCGGCGCGCAGCGACCTGCGCCTGGCCATCATCGGCCCCGATGGCCGCGACGCGATGCTCAAGCGGGCGCGTGATCTGGCCGCCGCCGGCATCCCCTTCGTCTTCGATCCGGGCCAGGGGCTGCCGATGTTCGACGGCGCCGAGCTGCGCGCCTTCATCGCCCAGGCCAGCTGGGTGGCGGTCAACGACTACGAGGGCCGCATGCTGTGTGACCGCACCGGCCAGTCGCTGGCCGATCTCTCGCGCTCGCACCTGCGCGGCGTGATCGTCACGCTGGGCCACGAGGGTTGCGATGTCTGGGTAGGCGGCGAGTGCACGCGCGTGCCCGGCGTGGCCGCCACAGCGGTGGTCGACCCCACCGGCTGCGGCGACGCCTTTCGCGGCGGCCTGCTCTACGGCCTGGAGGCCGGCTGGGACTTGGTGCGCTGCGTCGAGCTGGGCAACCGCCTGGGTGCACTGAAGATCGCCCAACGCGGCGGCCAGAACCACCAGATCGATCGCGCCGCGCTGGGTCTGTGAGTCAGGCCTCGGGCAGGCGCTGAGCCAGCCAGGCCTGAACCGCGGCCAGCGGCAGGTCGATCTCCAACTGCTTGCTGCGCGAGGCCGGCCCGCGCTTGAGGCGCACGGCGCGCCGGGGCAGGCCCAGTTCGCTGGCCACCCAGACCATCAGCGTGTCATTGGCCTTGCCGTCCACGGGTGGCGCGGCCAGGCGCACGCGCAGCGCGCCATCGTGCAGAGCCACCGCCTCGGTCTTTCTGGCGTTGGGCACCACGGACACGTCGAGCACGCTGGTGTCCGGGCCATCGGCCCGCACACAGGGCCAGGTGGCTGAGCTCATGGTGGGCGGGTTCAGGAGTTCAGGAAAGAAAAAGCCCGGCCAGGGCCGGGCTGTCGTCATCGGGCCGCGGTCACCCGCGGCCGTCAGACTCAGGGCTTGTTGCCGGTCGGGAAGGGCCAGGCAGCCGCCGGGCTCAGTGCCGTCTTGGCCGCAGGCGCAGGCGCAGCAGCAGGGGCAGGGGCGGCGGCCTTCTTGGCAGCCTTCTTCGCTGCCGGCTTCTTCGCTGCCGGCTTGGCAGCCGCCTTCTTAGGCGCGGCCTTCTTGGCAGCAGCCGCCTTCTTCGGCGCCGCGGCCTTCTTCGGGGCAGCGGCCTTCTTCGCCGGTGCCGCCTTCTTGGCCGGAGCGGCCTTCTTCGCCGGAGCGGCCTTCTTCGCCGGTGCCGCCTTCTTGGCCGGAGCGGCCTTCTTCGCCGGAGCGGCCTTCTTCGGCGCCGCCTTCTTCGGAGCAGCAGCCTTCTTGGCCGGGGCGGCCTTCTTCGGGGCAGCAGCCTTCTTGGCCGGAGCGGCCTTCTTCGGGGCGGCAGCCTTCTTCGGGGCGGCCTTCTTCGGGGCGGCAGCCTTCTTCGGGGCGGCCTTCTTCGCAGTTGCCATATCAAACTCCTTGATCAAGTTGCAAGAACACCGGGCCGCTCGATACAGCCCGGCAATTCACCGATCGGAGGTGGGGAGGTGGGCGGTGCCACCGACCGTCCCCCGTACCGATGAATGGGGTCTGGTGCGGACAGCTGCTTCGCATGGCAGCCTGATCCCGCACCGGGGATCTCGATCTCTCACCTGCTGGAGCCTAGGCCTGCGGCCCCAAGGGGCCGCCAGGAGCTCAGTCCCAGCTCAGTGCGCCACCGGATTGGTATTCGATGACGCGGGTCTCAAAGAAATTGCGTTCCTTCTTCAGGTCGATCATTTCGCTCATCCAGGGGAACGGGTTTTCCTCGTTCGGGAAGAGCGGCTCCAGGCCGATCTGCGTGGCGCGCCGGTTGGCGATGTAGCGCAGGTAGCCCTTGAACATGGACGCGTTGAGGCCCAGCACGCCGCGCGGCATGGTGTCTTCGGCGTAGCGGTACTCGAGCTCGACGGCCTTCTCGAACAGGGCGCGGATCTCGGCCTTGAACTCGGGCGTCCACAGCTGCGGGTTCTCGAGCTTGATCTGGTTGATCAGGTCGATGCCGAAGTTGCAGTGCATCGATTCGTCGCGCAGGATGTACTGGTACTGCTCGGCCGCACCGGTCATCTTGTTCTGCCGACCCAGCGCCAGGATCTGCGTGAAACCGACGTAGAAGAAGAGGCCTTCCATCAGGCAGGCGAAGACGATGATCGAGCGCAGCAGCGTCTGATCGGCCTCCTGCGTGCCGGTCTTGAAGTTGGGGTCCATGATCGCGTCGATGAACGGGATCAGGAACTCGTCCTTCTCGCGGATGGACGCGACCTCGTGGTACGCGTTGAAGATCTCGCCCTCGTCCAGACCCAGCGACTCGACGATGTACTGGTAGGCGTGGGTGTGGATGGCTTCTTCAAAGGCCTGGCGCAGCAGGAACTGGCGTGCCTCGGGGGCCGTGATGTGGCGGTAGGTGCCCAGCACGATGTTGTTGGCGGCCAGCGAGTCGGCGGTGACGAAGAAGCCGAGGTTGCGCTTGATGATGCGGCGCTCGTCTTCGGTCAGGCCGTTGGGGTCCTTCCAGGTCGCGATGTCGCGCGACATGTTGACCTCTTGCGGCATCCAGTGGTTGGCACAGGTGGCGAGGTATTTTTCCCAGGCCCACTTGTACTTGAACGGCACCAGCTGATTGACGTCGGTCTGGCCGTTGATGATGCGCTTCTCGGCGACGTTGACGCGGCGCTCACTGCGCGCGACAACCGACGAAGCGGCCGTGGGCTCGGCGTGCACCGCAGCAGCGGAGACGGGAGCGTAGAAAGGAGCGGAGGAGACTGCGGCCCGCGCGCTGCCGAGAGCTTGTTCGGGCGCGGTGCGAGGGACAGGTGTCGGGACGGTGCGAGAGTCGTCTTCCCAGACCAGCATGTGCGTGTTTCCTATGGGTGCGAATTATCGGAGTGTTGTGTTCAAACACCAAGCACTTATTGACATCGTCGCGACATCGTTGTTGCCGATGTGCATCGTGCTCGGTGTCTGTTCACGCGAAGCGCAGCATCGCGATGCGCGCACCGAACAGTTCGATGCGCGCACGCGCGGTCACTGACAGGCCTCGCAGGTCGGGTCGTCGACGCCGCAGAACTTGATGTCGGTGGCCGGCGATGCATCGGCCGCGAGCATGGCCTGCGCCTGCTGCGCCGCGGCCTCGAGCGCCGAGAGTCCGCCCACGCCGCCACTGCTGGGCACGGCGTTCAGCGCGCCTGCGCTGATGGTCGACTTCTCGGCGTGCGTGGCCGCCATCGTGCGCAGGTAGTAGGTGGTCTTCAGACCGCGCACCCAGGCCAGCTTGTAGGTGTCGTCCAGCTTCTTGCCCGAGGCGCCGGCGATGTAGATGTTCAGCGACTGCGCCTGGTCGATCCACTTCTGGCGGCGCGAGGCGGCCTCGACCAGCCACTGCGCCTCGACCTCGAAGGCGGTGGCGTACAGCGCCTTGAGCTCCTCGGGCACGCGGTCGATGCGGCGCAGCGAGCCGTCGTAATGCTTGAGGTCCATCACCATCACGCTGTCCCACAGGCCCAGCTTCTTCAGGTCGCGCACCAGGTACTCGTTGACCACGGTGAACTCGCCCGACAGATTGGACTTGACCGACAGGTTGCCGAAGGCCGGCTCGATCGAGGCGTCGACGCCGATGATGTTGGAGATGGTGGCGGTGGGCGCGATGGCCACGCAGTTGCTGTTGCGCATGCCGTGGGCGGCGATGCGCTGGCGCAGCGCGTCCCAGTCCATCGTCATGCTGCGGTCGACATCGACATAGCCGCCGCGCTGCTCGGCCAGCAGGTCCAGCGAGTCGAGCGGCAGGATGCCGCGGTCCCACAGCGAGCCACGGTAGCTGCTGTAGCGGCCGCGCTCGGCGGCGAGTTCGGTCGAGGCCCAGTAGGCGTAGTAGCAGACGGCTTCCATCGAGCGGTCGGCAAACTCCACCGCGGCCTGGCTGGCGTAGGGCGTGCGCAGCTGGTAGAGCGCATCCTGGAAGCCCATGATGCCCAGGCCGACCGGGCGGTGGCGCAGGTTGGCGTCGCGCGCCTTCTTGACCGCGTAGTAGTTGATGTCGATGACGTTGTCGAGCATGCGCATCGCCACCGTGATCGTCTTCTTCAGCTTGTCATGGTCGATCTGGCCGTCCTTCAGGTGCTGCGCCAGGTTGACCGAGCCCAGGTTGCAGACCGCGATCTCGTCGTCGCCGGTGTTCAGCGTGATCTCGGTGCACAGGTTGGACGAGTGCACCACGCCCACATGCTGCTGCGGCGAGCGCACGTTGCAGGCGTCCTTGAAGGTGATCCAGGGGTGGCCGGTCTCGAACAGCATCGAGAGCATCTTGCGCCACAGGTCCTTGGCGGGCATGCGCTTGAACAGCTTGATCTCGCCGCGGTCGGCCTTGGCCTCGTAGGCGGTGTAGGCGCGCTCGAACTCGGTGCCGATCAGGTCGTGCAGGTCGGGGCAGGTGCTGGGGCTGAACAGGGTCCAGTCGCCACCTTCCATGACGCGGCGCATGAACAGGTCGGGGATCCAGTTCGCGGTGTTCATGTCGTGCGTGCGACGACGGTCGTCACCGGTGTTCTTGCGCAGCTCCAGGAACTCTTCCAGGTCCAGGTGCCAGGTCTCCAGGTAGGCGCAGACCGCGCCCTTGCGCTTGCCGCCCTGGTTGACCGCCACCGCGGTGTCGTTGACCACCTTCAGGAAGGGCACGACCCCCTGGCTCTTGCCGTTGGTGCCCTTGATGTACGAGCCCAGCGCGCGCACATTGGTCCAGTCGTTGCCCAGGCCGCCGGCGAACTTGCTCAGCAGCGCGTTCTCCTTGAGGGCCTCGTAGATGCCGTCCAGGTCATCGGCCACGGTGGTCAGGTAGCAGCTGCTGAGCTGCGAGCGGCGGGTGCCGGCATTGAACAGCGTGGGCGTGCTCGACATGAAGTCGAAGCTGGAGAGCACCTGGTAGAACTCGATGGCGCGCGCCTCGCGGTCGATCTCGTTCAGCGCCAGGCCCATGGCCACACGCATGAAGAAGGCCTGCGGCATCTCGATGCGCTGCTCGTCGATGTGCAGGAAGTAGCGGTCGAACAGGGTCTGCAGGCCCAGGTAGTCGAACTGCAGGTCGCGGCTGGCGTCCAGCGCGGCGCCCAGTCTGGCCAGGTCGTACTGCAGCAGCTTGTCGTCGAGCAGCTCGGCCTGCACGCCCTTCTTGATGAACTTGGGGAAGTACTCGGCGTAGCGCGCGGCCATCTCGGCCTGGGTGACTTCCTCGCCCAGGATCTCGCGGCGGATGGTGTGCATCAGCAGCCGGGCGGTGGCGCGGGTGTAGGCCGGCTCCTGCTCGATCAGGGTGCGGGCGGCCAGGATGGCGGCCTTGTAGACCTCGTCGATCGGCACGCCGTCGTAGAGGTTGCGGCGGGTCTCGGCCAGGATGGGCTCGGGGCGGACGTCGGCGCCCAGATCGGCACATGCCGACTCGACCAGGGCCTGCAGCCGGGCCTCGTCCAGCGGCACGCGCTGGCCCTTGTCGGTCACGGTCAGTTGGTGCGAGATGGTCGCCTCGGCAGCCTGGCCCTGCTTGACGCGCTCCTGCGAGCGGCGCTCGCGGTACAGCACGTAGGCGCGTGCCACTTCATGGTGGCCGCCGCGCATCAGACCCAGCTCGACCTGGTCCTGCACATCCTCGATGTGGAAGGTGCCGCCGCCCGGACGCGAGCGCAGCAGCGCGCGCACCACCAGCTCGGTCAGGCCGTCCACCGTCTCGCGCACGCTGGCCGAGGCCGCGCCCTGCGTGCCATGCACCGCCAGAAAGGCCTTCATCAGCGCGATCGCGATCTTGTTGGGCTCGAACGAGACCACGGCGCCATTGCGGCGGATGATCTGGTAGCCCTGGTAGGCGCTGGCCGCCGTGGCGCCAGCGGTGGCGGCAGGCGTGGCCAGGCGCGCGGCGGCGCCGGTGTCGGTCAGGCTGGACGGGACAGCTTGCATGGATTCCCCTCAGTAGGATGTGTCGGTGTGGACGGCGCGAAGGCGCGCTGGAAGGAGCCGTTGGGAGGCTGCCGGAAGGGCCGTGGATCGCTCAGGTCAGCGACCTGAGGCCTCGGTGCCGGCGCCTCATCGTCGTCGAAGGCCGGTGCCGCCCGAAGGGTGCGGCGTGCGATCCTGCCCGGCGCCCAGGCGGCGTGCGGCGCACGCGGCGAAGGGATGGGCAGGAAGGGCGAGGAGGCTCATCGACGATTGGCTGAAGGCCGCAGGTTAGCACAAGAAGACACTATATCTGGGGCCTCACAGCACCTCAAGCACTACCGATAGCGTGCTTCCACCGCCTTGACGAGAGGCTGGAAATGTCCTCGGCTTTGCGTCGAGCACGCCGCATCCGCTGTGACGCGGCCACATCCGCATCGTCTGTGGATGCATTCAGCCAGGCCCAGGATTGATGCGGCCTGCACGGCGACTTGTCGCGCCAGTCCTTGCGGCGTGCGGCCCTTTCACGGCCGCATCAAGACGGGCCGAGGATCTCCGGTGCAAGCTGCGCGCTGCAGCCCGCCAGTCCTGCGTGCAGCCGGGCCCAGTCGAAGCCCGCGCCCGGGTCGGCCTTGCGTCCTGGGGCCACGTGTTCGTGGCCCACCACCTCGCGAATCGGGTGATGCTGCGACAAAGACCTGATCAGTGTCGCCAGAACCTCGTACTGGTACGTTTCGAAACACTCTCCCTCGAGGCCTTCGAGCTCGATGCCGACCGACCAGTCGTTGCAGTTGTCGCGGCCACGCCAGCAGGAGCGGCCGGCATGCCAGGCGCGCTTGGTGGTGGCGACGAACTGCAGCAACTCGCCGTCACGCCGGACCAGAAAGTGCGAGGACACCTCCAGGCCGCGCAGCGTCTGGAAGTAGGGATGGGCGTCCCAGTCGAGCCGGTTGGTGAACAGGCGCTCGATGGCGTCGCCGCCATACTGGCCCGGCGGCAGGCTGATCGAGTGCAGCACCACCAGGCTGGGGTCGAGCTGCGGCGGGCGTGGCCCGAAGTTGGGCGAGTCGATGCGGCGTGCGGCCGCATACCAGCCCGCCTGCCAGGCCACCTCGCTCACCCCTCGCCAGCCTCTTCCGCCGCCCCGCCCTCGGAGATGCCCAGCCGCGCCATGCGGTAGCGCATCTGCCGCAGCGACAGGCCCAGGCTCGCCCCCGCGGCCGTGCGGTTGAAGCCATGCTGGTGCAGGGCCCGCTCGAGGATGCGCCGTTCGACATCGTCGAGGTGACGGGCCAGGTCGTCGGGCAGCGACTCGTCGCGTGCTGCGCCGGCCGCGGCCGGCACGACCGGGGCGGCCTCGGGCGCATCATCGATCAGTGAGCGGCCCACCAGTTGCTCGGGCAGCCCCAGGTCCTGCGACGTGATCTCGTCGCCAACGGACAGGGCCACGGCCCGGTGCAGCAGGTTCTCCAGCTCACGCACATTGCCCGGGAAGGCATAGCTGGCCAGTCGCTCACGGGCATCCAGGGCCAGCACCGGCGCGGGACTGACGCCGGCCTCGGCGGCGATGCGCTCGAGCAGCACATCGCAGATCAGACCCAGGTCCTCCATGCGGTCGCGCAGCGGCGGCACCGGAATGCGGATCACGTTGAGCCGGTAGAACAGATCCTGCCGGAAACGGCCCAGCGCCACCTCGTTGGCCAGGTCCTTGTGGGTGGCACTGACCAGCCGGACATTGGTGGGTTGCTCAGTGGTGGCGCCCACCGGGCGCACGGCGCGCTCCTGGATCACGCGCAGCAGCTTGCTCTGCATGGCCAGGGGCAGGTCGCCGATCTCATCCAGGAACAGCGTGCCGCCGGACGCCGCCTGGAAGAAGCCGTCGCGGTCCTCGCTGGCACCGGTGAAGGCGCCCTTGCGGTAGCCGAAGAACTCGGCCTCGAGCAAGGCCTCGGGAATGGCGCCGCAGTTGACCGCGACGAAGGGGCCGGTGGCCCGTGCACTGCAATCGTGAATGCCACGCGCCACCAGCTCCTTGCCGGTGCCCGACTCGCCCTGCACCAGCACCGGCGCCATGCTGCGGCCGACCTTGTCGATCAGCGAGCGCACGGCGCGGATGGCGGGCGACTCGCCCACCAAACGCAGGGCGGTCGCCGGCCCCACGGTGTCCTCGGCACGTGCATCCGCTGGCACCGCGCCGGGCGCAGGAGCCGCCTCGG
>JAFLDI010000111.1 GCA_017302485.1 Burkholderiales bacterium
TCTGAACTTCTGCCCCTTCATTTAACTGGGAAATGACAACTCTACCAAGCCTTTCAGGATTGTTCAACTTCCAATTTAATCGCACGGTATCACTTTGCCCGGTCGCATTGAAACTCAAGATTTCTGGGCGGCTGGATGTGCTCGCGCGTCAGTGCGTCGAAGCCGAAGCGGTGGCCGCAGTAGGCGCACAGATGGCGGTCGCGGGAGAACAGCTTCGGGTTGGTCAGCGCCGGTGCGGTGCGCCAGGCGCGACTGGGAATGCTGCCGCGCACCGCGATGATCGGGTGCAGTTCGATCTGTGACAGCCGCCCGGTGCTGCGCTGCATCCCGCCGCGCATGATGTGGAAGGCCTGACCCAGTGTCCAGGACACCGCCTGGCTGGCGTAGAGCGTGGCCGCCTCCTGCAGGCTGATCCAGGCTTGCGGGCGACCCGACACGTCGAGCTGAAGCACATCCGGCACGGTTGAAGCTCCTTCCGTGGCGGAGCATAGCCCGGCCCGCCTTCCGGACTCAAGCGCCAGGGTTAACCCTTGGATTGGCGGAGCAAGCGTGCCGCTTAGGGCGCTGACCCTAGAAAAATGCACGCTTGCAGGCTGGCACGGTCGTTCGAAATCTGCAAAATAGAACGATCGTTCGTATCAAACCAGCCGTGTCCACCGCCTCGACCACCGCCGCCGCCCAGCGCCGCGTTTCCACGCGCGGCATGCACAAGGGCCAGCAGACGCGCGCCGCCATCCTGGAGGCGGCGCTGGGGCTGGCCTCGTCGGTGGGCCTGGAAGGCCTGTCGATCGGTGCGCTGGCCGAAGTCACCGGCATGAGCAAGTCGGGCGTGTTCGCCCACTTCGGCTCGCGCGAGGAACTGCAGATCTCGGTGATCCGCGAGTACCACACCAAGTTCGAGGAAGAGGTCTTCTTCCCGGCGATCCGCGAGGCCCGCGGCCTGCCGCGCCTGGGTGCGCTGTTCGGCAACTGGGTGCGACGCGTGTCGGTGGAGATCGACTCGGGCTGCATCTACATCAGCGGCGCCGTGGAGTTCGACGACCGGCCCGGCCCGGTGCGCGACGCGCTGGCCAGCATGGTCCGCGCCTGGCACCTGGCCATGGAGCGCGCGATCCGCATCGCCATCGACGAAGGCCACCTGCGTGCCGACACCGACCCGGCGCAGATGCAGTTCGAGGTGCACGGCCTGATCCTCGCGCTGCACCACGACGCGCGCTTCCTGCGCACCCCTGGCTCGCTCGAGCGCGCCCGCCGCGGCTTCGTGCGCACCGTCACCGATTACCTGGCCGATGGCACCGTGCTGCCGGCCGACTTTCCCCCGACCAGCGCGCCCCGTCGCTGACCGTAGACCGCCCCCAGGAGAACACCATGCCCCAGTACAACCCGCCCCTGCGCGACATGCAGTTCGTGCTGCACGAGTTGCTCGACATCGGCTCGGTGCTGAAGGAGCTGCCGCCGCACGCCGACACCGACGCCGACACCATCAACGCGGTGCTCGAGGAAGGCGGCAAGTTCGCTGCCGAGGTGCTCTTTCCGCTCAACCTCAGTGGCGACGCCGAGGGTTGCACGCTCGACAAGACCACCCACGAGGTGGCGCCGCCCAAGGGTTTCAAGCAGGCCTACGCGCAGTACGTCGAAGGCGGCTGGCCGGCGCTGAGCTGTGACCCCGAGTACGGCGGCCAGGGCCTGCCGCACACGGTGAACCAGTGCTTCTACGAGATGCTCAACAGTGCCAACCAGGCCTGGACCATGTACCCGGGCCTGTCGCACGGCGCCTACGAGGCCCTGCACGCCCACGGCACGCCCGAGCAGAAGGCGCTGTACCTGCCCAAGCTGGTCAGCGGCGAGTGGACCGGCACCATGTGCCTGACCGAGCCGCACTGCGGCACCGACCTGGGCATGCTGCGCACCAAGGCCGAACCGCAGGCCGACGGCAGCTACCGCATCACCGGCCAGAAGATCTTCATCAGCGCCGGCGAGCACGACATGGTGCCCAACATCGTGCACCTGGTGCTGGCCCGCCTGCCGGATGCACCGGCCGGCTCCAAGGGCATCTCGCTGTTCGTGGTGCCCAAGTTCCTGGTAGCTGCCGACGGCACCCTCGGCGCGCGCAACGGCATCCACTGCGGCGCGCTCGAGCACAAGATGGGCATTCACGCCAACGCCACCTGCCAGATGATCCTGGACGGGGCCGTGGGCACGCTGGTGGGCGAGCCCAACAAGGGCCTGCAGGCGATGTTCGTGATGATGAACGCTGCCCGTCTGGGCGTGGGCAACCAGTCGCTGGGCCTGACCGAGGTGGCCTACCAGAACGCCGTGGCCTATGCCAAGGACCGGCTGCAGATGCGCGCGCTGTCGGGCCCCAAGGCCACCGACAAGCCGGCGGACCCGATCATCGTCCACCCCGACGTGCGCAAGATGCTGCTGACCGCCCGCGCCTTCGCCGAGGGCGGCCGTGCGCTGGCCTGCTACACCGCGCTGCAGCTCGACATCGAGCTCAACCACCCCGACGAGGACGCCCGCCGCGCCGCCGCCGACGAGACTGCGCTGCTCACGCCGATCATCAAGGCCTTCCTGACCGACAACGGCTGGCTGGCCACCTCGCACTGCATGCAGGTCTACGGCGGCCACGGCTTCATCCACGAATGGGGCATGGAGCAGTACGTGCGCGACGCCCGGATCAACATGATCTACGAGGGCACCAACACCATCCAGTCGCTGGACCTGCTGGGCCGCAAGGTGCTGGGCGACAACGGCAAGAAGCTCAAGGCCTTCGGCAAGAAGATCGCCGAGTTCGTGGAAGAAGAGGGCGTGCGCGAGGACATGCAGGAGTTCATCAACCCGCTGGCCGACCTGGGCGACAAGGTCACCAAGCTGACGATGGAGATCGGCATGAAGGCCATGGCCAACCCCGACGAGGTGGGCGCCGCCGCCGTGGACTACCTGCGCGTGGTGGGCCACCTGACGTTTGCCTACTTCTTCGCCCGCATGGCCAAGCTGGCGCTGGACAAGCAGGGCAGCGGCGACCCGTTCTACACCGCCAAGCTGCACACCGCCCGCTTCTACTTCGCCAAGCTGCTGCCCGAGACGGCCACGCTGATCCGCAACGCCCGCGCCGGCGTGGCGCCGCTGATGGCGATGGACGAAGCCCTGTTCTGAGTGCACGATCCTCAAGGCCGGCACAGAACCGGCCGATGTGACGATGTCCCCGAGCCTGCCGGCATCCCGCTGGCCGGCCGACGGGGCCCCAACCGGAGACTCCACCGATGAAGCGCATCCTCAGCACCCTCGCCCTGCTCGGCGCCAGCGCCGCCTTTGCCCAGGCCACGCCGGCCGGGTTGTGGAAGACCATCGACGATGACGGCAAGACCGAGAAGTCGCTGGTGCGCATCAGCGAGTCCGGCGGCGTCTACAGCGGCAAGATCGAGAAGATCTTCGACCCCGCCAAGCAGAACGCGGTGTGCGACCAGTGCACCGACGAGCGCAAGGGCCAGCCGGTGACCGGCATGCAGATCCTGCGCAACCTGCGCCAGGGCGAGGACAAGGGCGTCTGGGAAGGCGGCGAAATCCTCGATCCCAACAACGGCAAGACCTACCGCACCCGCCTGAAGCCGGTGGATGGCGGCAAGAAGCTGGAGATGCGTGGCTACATCGGCCCGTTCTACCGAACCCAGACCTGGATCCGTGTCGAGTGAGCCTCGGGCGGACGAGTTTTCCAAGGAGCATCAATTGAGTCGATTCAATGTTCGCAAGGTGGCCGTGCTCGGCGCCGGCGTGATGGGCGCGCAGATCGCCGCCCACCTGGTCAACGTGCGCGTGCCGGTGGTGCTGTTCGACCTGCCCGCCAAGGAAGGCCCGAAGAGCGGCATAGCGCTCAAGGCCATCGAGAACCTGAAGAAGCTCAAGCCCGCGCCGCTGGGCACCCCCGACCTGGCCGCGCGCATCCAGCCGGCCAACTACGAGGAGCACCTGGCGCTGCTGGGCGAGTGCGACCTGGTGATCGAGGCGATCGCCGAGCGCATGGACTGGAAGCTCGACCTCTACACGAAGATCGCTCCGCACGTGGCGCCGCACGCGATCGTCGCCTCGAACACCTCGGGGCTGTCGATCACCAAGCTGGCCGAGGCGCTGCCCGCCGAGATCCAGCCGCGCTTCTGCGGCATCCATTTCTTCAACCCGCCGCGCTACATGCAGCTGGTTGAGCTGATTCCAACGCCCACCACCGACGCTGGCCACCTGGACCAGCTGGAGTCCTTTGTCACCAGTACCCTGGGCAAAGGCGTGGTTCGGGCCAAGGACACGCCGAACTTCATCGCCAACCGCGTGGGCATCGCCGGCATGCTGGCCACGATCCACGAGGCGCAGCAGTTCGGCCTCAGCTACGACGTCGTCGACGACCTGACCGGCAAGAAGCTCGGCCGCGCCAGCTCGGGCACCTTCCGCACCGCCGACGTCGTGGGCCTGGACACCATGGCGCACGTCATCAAGACGCTGCAGGACAACCTGGCCGGTGATCCCTTCTTCCCCAGCTACGCCACGCCGGCGGTGCTGCAGGGCCTGATCGCCCAGGGCGCGCTGGGCCAGAAGGCCGGTGCGGGCTTCTACAAGAAGGTGGGCAAGGACATCCTGCGCCTGGACCCGGCCGCGGGCGAGTACGTGCCCGCAGGCGCCAAGGCCGACCCCCTGATCGACCGCATCCTGAAGAAGCCCGCTGCCGAGCGCCTGAAGCTGCTGCGCGAGAGCAGCAACCCGCAGGCGCAGTTCCTGTGGGCCATCCTGCGCGACTCCTTCCACTACGTGGCCGTGCACCTGGCCGACATCGCGCAGACCGCGCGCGAGGTGGACTTCGCGATGCGCTGGGGCTTCGGCATGAAGCAGGGCCCGTTCGAGCTGTGGCAGGACGCCGGTTGGCAGCAAGTCGCGCAGTGGGTGAAGGAAGACATCGAGGCCGGCAAGGCGCTGTGCAGCGCGCCGCTGCCCGCCTGGGTGTTTGACGGCCGCACCGGCGTGCACACGCCCGAGGGCAGCTGGAGCGCCGCCGAAGGCCGTTACATCGGCCGCTCGGCGCTGCCGGTCTATGCCCGTCAGCACTTCCCCGAGAGCGTGCTGGGCAGCGGCGCGGTCGACCCGATCAAGAGCGGCACCGAGGTCTTCCGCAATGACGAGATCCGCCTGTGGACGCTCGACGGCGAGGTGCTGATCGCCAGCATCACCTGCAAGATGCACCTGATCGGCACCGGCGTCATCGAGGGCCTGGCCAAGGCCGCCGAGCTGGCCGAATCCGGCTACCAGGGCCTGGTGATCTGGTCGCCGGACGAGATGTTCTCGGCCGGCGCCAACCTCGAGTCGTTGCTGCCGGTGTTCATGAAGAGCGGCGCCAAGGGCATCGCCCCGGTGGTCAAGCAGCTGCAGGACACCATGCTGCGCCTGCGCTACGCCCAGGTGCCGGTGATTGCCGCGATGCGCGGCATCGCGCTGGGCGGCGGCTGCGAGATCGGCCTGGCCTGCGACCAGCGCGTGGCCCATATGGAGACCTATGTCGGCCTGGTGGAAGTGGGCGTGGGCCTGCTGCCCGGTGGCGGCGGCCTGACCTACATCGCCCGCCGCGCCGCCGAGCGCGCACCGGCCGGCGCCGACCTGCTGCCCTTCCTGAAGGACGGCTTCCAGGCGGCGGCCATGGCCACCGTGGGCACCAGCGCGCTGGAGTCGCGCCAACTGGGCTACCTGCAGGACGGCGACACCATCGTCGCCCACAAGGATGAGCTGCTGTTCGTCGCCATCCACCAGGCCAAGGCCGCCTGGGCGGCGGGCTACCGCCCGCCCGTCAAGCGCCTGATCCCGGTGGCCGGCCGCAACGCCATCGCCACGATCAAGGCCCAGCTGGTGGGCATGCGCGACGGCGCCTTCATCACCGCACACGACTTCCACATCGCCAGCCTGATCGCCGAAGTGGTCTGCGGTGGGGACGTGGACGCCGGCACGCTGGTCAGCGAGGAGTACCTGATGACGCTGGAGCGCCAGCGCTTCTGCAGCCTGCTGGAGCACCCGAAGACGCAGGAACGAGTCATGGGCCTGCTCCAGACCGGCAAGCCGGTTCGGAACTGATGAAGCTACTGCGCCACCACCCGGCGTCGTTGCGCGGTGCTCGGGGTCCTCACGTACAGGAAGTACGTTCCGGCCCCTGCGCGCCGCGCGCCTAGCCGGGAGGCGGCTCGCTACGCTTCCTCAGCCCCGAACCCTGCGACCAGTACAACCGCATCTCGAATCGAAAGGGTCTGAACATGACCAAGCAAGTGCAAGAGGCCTACATCGTCGCCGCCAGCCGCACCCCGATCGGCCGCTCCGGCCGCGGCTACTTCCGCAACACCCGCTCCGACGATCTGCTGATCGCCGCGCTGCGCTCGGCGCTGGCCCAGGTGCCGACGCTGGACCCGTCGGCCATCGAGGACGCCGTGATCGGCTGCAGCTTCCCCGAGGGTGAGCAGGGCATGAACATGGCCCGCATCGCGGTGGCGCTGGCCGGTCTGCCCAACGGCGTGGGCGGGGTCACTGTCAACCGCTTCTGCGCCTCGGGCCTGACGGCCATCCAGATGGCGGCTGATCGCATCCGCGTCGGCGAGGCCGATGTGATGATTGCCGGTGGCGCGGAATCGATGAGCCTGGTGCCGATGGGCGGCACCAAGCCCTCGTTCAACCCCGAGGTCTTCGCACGCAACGAGAACGTGGGCATCGCCTACGGCATGGGCCTGACCGCCGAGAAGGTGGCGCAGCAGTGGAAGGTCAGCCGCGAGGACCAGGACGCCTTCGCGCTGGCCTCGCACCAGAAGGCCATCGCCGCCCAGCAGGCGGGTGAGTTCACCGACGAGATCTGCCCGGTCGACGTGGTCGAGCGCCAGCCCAACCTGGAGACCGGCGAGGTCACGCTCACCACCCGCACGGTGCGCCTCGATGAGGGCCCGCGCCCCGACACCAGCCTCGAAGGTCTGGCCAAGCTCAAGCCGGTGTTCGCCGCGCCCAAGGACCCGTCGGGCAAGGCCACCGGCCTGGGCAGCGTCACCGCCGGCAACAGCTCACAGACCAGCGACGGCGCTGGCGCGCTGATCCTGGCCTCCGAGAAGGCCGTCAAGCAGTTCGGCCTGACGCCGCTGGCGCGCTTCGTCAGCTTCGCCAGCCGCGGCGTGCCGCCGGAGATCATGGGCATCGGCCCGATCGCCGCCATCCCGGCGGCGCTGGGCTACGCCGGCCTGAAGCACGAAGACCTGGGCTGGGTCGAACTGAACGAGGCCTTTGCCGCGCAGTCGCTGGCCGTGATCCGTGACCTCGGCCTGGATCCGTCGGTGATCAACCCGCTGGGCGGCGCGATCGCGCTGGGCCACCCGCTGGGCGCCACCGGTGCCATCCGTGCGGCCACCACCATCCATGGCCTGCGCCGGCGCAAGCAGCGCTACGGCATGGTCACGATGTGCGTGGGCACCGGGCAGGGCGCGGCGGGCATCTTCGAGGCCCTCTGAACGTCGGGCTCCACCGAGGACGAGGAGACACCATGAGCATCAAGACCGCCACGCTGGACGGCATCGCGACGATCGAGATCGCGCGTCCCGAGAAGAAGAACGCCCTGACCCAGGCGATGTACCAGGCCATGGCCGACGCGCTGCGCGCCGCCCAGGCCGACCCGGCCGTGCGCGCGGTGCTGTTCACCGGCCAGCCGGGCATCTTCACCTCGGGCAACGACCTCGAGGACTTCATGCGGCGCCCGCCGCAGGGCCCTGAGTCGCCGGTGTTCCGCTTCATGCGGGCGCTGCTCGACTGCGACAAGCCGGTCATCGCCGCCGTCACCGGCGCCGCGATCGGCATCGGCACGACGATGCTGCTGCACTGCGACTTCGTCTACGTCAGCGACGAGGCCCGCCTGGCGATGCCCTTCGTCAGCCTGGGCCTGGTGCCCGAGTTCGCCTCCAGCCTGCTGGTGCCGCAGCGCATGGGCCATGTGCGCGCCGCCGAGAAGCTGCTGCTGGGCGATCCCTTCACAGGCGCCGAGGCCGTGGAGTGCGGCATCGCCAACGCCGTGCTGCCGGCGGCTGAAGTGGTCAACCACGCGCGCCGCGTGGCCGAGCGCTTCAACGCGCCGACGCTCTCGGTTTCCCAGCAGATCCATGCCACGGAGTTTTCTGTGGAAATCGGACAGTTGCTCGGCCTCACGGCCAAGAAGCGATTCGGAATGGTGCTTGAGGTACGGTCGTACTCCCACCATCAGGCACCTCTCGCTTTCCAGGCAATCTATATACCGGGAAACGTTCGTCATCTCGATCTGCCCAGCCGCAAGGTCTTGCACACTTAGCCGATCGATCAGGCGGTAACCGCCGCCTCACAGCCGAGATGGTGGCGGATCCGTCGGATCTCATCTCCCATTCTGGTGAAGCGCTCGTCGGTCATTTCCACTGCCGGATTCTCCGTACCAAGGGTGGGAGCGTCGTACTCGACGACTACCTCGACGAAGGAAGGTCCGGGGCCCGCCAAAATCCCCTTCATTCGGGACTCAAGGTCATCCAGTGCATCGATGCGCTGAGCTGCCTCGTACCCACAGGCTTTCGCCATCGCAACCAGGTCGGCACTGCGAGCGCCCGGGGTCTCCAGGTTGCCCAGCCCGGCAAACCGGATGCTGTTGTTGAAGACAAAGTGGAACAGATTCTTTGGCCGGGCATGGGAGATGGTTACAAGTCCCCCAAGCTCCATTAGCAAACTCGCGTCACCGTCAAACACGAAGACCTTACGTTCAGGGCGCGCCAGCGCCAGACCCAGACCAATTGATGCAGCTCCGCCCATCAGAGGAACGCAGGCCATGGTCAGTGGATTAAGCGGAAGCTTGTCGAGCGCATTCATGGCGCCCATGGTGCAAACGACAATCGCGTCACCTCGATGTGCGTCAAGGATCTTGCAGGCATCGAGAGTTGTCATATTTTTGGGCTCCTCAGATTGTTCCCGGCCTTACCAGCCGACGAAAT
>JAFLDI010000112.1 GCA_017302485.1 Burkholderiales bacterium
AAGCCCAAACCCGTCGACACCGCGCCCTCCGCACCACCGCCGCCGCCTGCGCCGCCGACCCAGGGTCGGGTGCTGCTGGCGGTGTCACCCTGGGGGGAGGTCGAGGTCGACGGCCGCCCGGCCGGTGTGGCGCCGCCGCTGCGCCACCTGGATCTGACTGCCGGGCCGCACACCATCACCGTGCGCAATGGCGATGCCGCGCCCCAGGTGCGGCAGATCGATGTCGACCCCGCCCAGCCCACCACCCTGAGATTCCGATTCTGATGAAGTCCGCCCTGTCGCTGCGCACCACCCTGGGCCTGGCCGCCAGCCTGTGGCTGGTCGCCTGCAGCACGCCGCCCACGGGTGTCGCCGAGGTGCTCGATCGGCCGGCCGAGCGCCAGCTGATCACCGGTCTGCGTCTGTATGACGATGCCCAGTACCCTGAAGCCGAGGCCGCACTGCAGGACGCCCTGCGGCTGCAGCTGGTCAGTCCGCGCGACCGCGCCTCGGCCCACAAGACCCTGGCCTTCATCTACTGCACCAGCCAGCGCGAACCCGAATGCGAAGCCGCCTTCCGTGCCGCGCGCAGTGCGGACCCGCAGTTCCAGCTCGGCAAGTCCGAGGCCGGCCACCCGCTGTGGGGCCCGGTGTACCAGCGCAGCCTGCGCTGAGAGCCGGTGAGGATATGCATCGCCCCCGCATGACCGAGTCCTGCACCGGGCAGCCCGCAGTCTTCGAGTGGCCCGTGCGCGTCTACTGGGAAGACACCGATGCAGGCGGCATCGTCTTCTATGCGAACTACCTGAAATTCATGGAGCGGGCCCGCACCGAATGGCTGCGCCGGCTGGGCATCCACCAGCAGTTCCTGGCAGAGCAGCACGGTCTGATGTTCGTGGTCACCGACGCCCAGTTGCGCTACCTCGCCTCGGCCCGCCTGGACGACACCTTGCTGGTGGGCGTCGAGCCCCTCGAGATCGGCCGCTCCCGCCTGCGCCTGAGGCAATGCTGCCGGCTGGCGGGCCAGTTGCTGTGCGAAGGCACGATCAGCGTGGCCTGCATCGAGCGGGCACGGCATCGCCCGCACCGCATTCCTCCCGATATCCTTGCCCGCCTGTCACCTCAGGCGGCGACCCCCGAATGAACCAGGACCTCTCCATCGTCTCTCTCGTGCTCCATGCCAGCTGGGTCGTCCAGTTGGTCGTGGCCGGCCTGCTGCTGATCTCGCTGGCCAGCTGGACCGTGATCTTCGCCAAACTGGTCGGCCTGGGGCGGGTCAAGCGCAACAACGACCAGTTCGAGCAGGAGTTCTGGTCGGGCAAGAACCTCTCCGACCTGTATCAGGCCGCCAGCAGCCGCGCCGAGACATCACCGATGGAGCGCCTGTTCGCCAGCGGCATGCGCGAGTTCCTGAAGCTGCGCGAAAGACGACTGGACACCCCGGCGCAACTCGATGGCGCGCGCCGCGCAATGAAGGCCAGTCTGCAGCGCGAACTCGACGCCATCGAAGGCAACCTGGGCTTTCTGGCCTCGGTGGGCTCGGTCAGCCCCTATGTGGGCCTGTTCGGCACGGTCTGGGGGATCATGCACGCCTTCGTCGGCCTGTCCAACCTGCAGCAGGTGACCTTGGCCACCGTGGCACCAGGGATTGCCGAAGCGCTGGTGGCCACCGCCATCGGCCTGTTTGCCGCCATCCCGGCGGTGATCGGCTACAACAGCTTCGCGCGCGATATCGACCGCATCGCGATCCAGCTCGAGAGCTTCACCGAGGAGTTCTCCAACATCCTGCAGCGCAACGTGTCCGCCCCGCCGGCGGGCGCGACGCGCTGAGGCCGCCATGCCGGGCGTCATGTCCCGTGGCGGCGGCCGCCGCCGGCGCTCGATGAACGAGATCAACATGGTCCCCTTCATCGACGTGATGCTGGTGCTGCTGATCATCTTCATGGTCACTGCGCCGATGATCACCACTGGCGTGGTCGACCTGCCCAGCGTGGGCAAGGCCAGGCAGCGGCCCGCCGCGGTGATCGAGGTGCTGGTCGGCGGCGATGAGAAGCTGAAGATCAAGGTCGACAGCGGCGAGCCTGTGGCCATCGCGCTGCCGCAACTGGCCGCACGCGTGCGCGACGCTCAAAAGGGCCGTGACGACGTGCCGGTGGTGATCTCGGCCGACCGCCAGGTCAAGTACGACAGCGTGGTGCGCGTGATGGATACGCTGCAGCGCGCCGGCGTGCAGCGCGTGGGCCTGTCCGTGCGTTCGGGAGCCTGACGTGACACCGCCGCGCTCGCTGCCGTTGACTGCCCTTCACTGAGATGTCCACCCTGGGCCTGCCCCCGCCACTGATGGTGCCGCGCGAGTCGCTGCGGCCGCCCAGCGCCGACAGCCCGCGTGCGGGCCTGGCCATGTCTGCCTTGGCTCACGCCGGACTGATGGCTGCGCTGGCCCTGGGCGTGCAGTGGCGCACCGACGAGCCGACCAGCGTCAGTGCGGAGCTGTGGGCGGCCGTGCCGCAGATCGCCGCACCAGCACGCCCTGAAGTCGCCGAGCCCGAGCCCGCACCGCCCCCATCCAACGACCGACCGGCGCCGCCGCCGCCGCCCGCGGCTGAACGTGATGCCGACATCGCCCTTGAGAAGGCCCGGCGCGAGCGCGAGGAGAAGGCCCGATGGCAGGCCGAGGAACAGCGCCGTCTGGAACGCGAGAAGAAAGCCGAACGCGACAAGCTGGAGCGGGAGAAGATCGAGCGCGACAGGGCCGAGCGCCTGGAGGCCCAGCGCAAGGACAAGGCCGCCGAAGCCCAGCGCGAGAAGCTCCGCCAGGAGCAGATGCGCCGCATGGCCGAGCAACTGGGCAGTGGCCCCTCGGGCACCGGCGCACCCGGCAGCGCCGGCACCGCCGCTCGGGATGCCGGACCGTCGGCCAACTATGCCGGCCGCATCCTGGCACGCATCAAGCCCAACATCGTGCTGACCGACGAGGTCACAGGCAATCCGCGCGCCGAGGTCGAATTGCGCGTCGCCCCGGATGGCAGCATCATCGGCCGGCGCATCATTCAGAGCAGCGGCAACAAGGTCTGGGATGACACGGTACTGCGCGCCGTTGACCGTACCGCCGTGCTGCCGCGCGACACCGACGGCCGCGTGCCATCCACCATCGTGGTGGGCTTCCGGCCGCGGGACTGAAACATGGACGACTTCGCCCAACGCGTCGAGGCCTTGCGCCCGCAGCTGATGCGCTACGCGCGCAGCCAGTTGCGCCACGACGCCTGGGCCGAGGACGCGGTGCAGGACACCTTGCTGGCCGCCCTCGAGAAGCCACAGTCCTTCGCTGGCCAGTCACAACTACGCACCTGGCTGGTCGGCATTCTCAAGCACAAGCTGGTCGACCAGTTGCGCCGCCAGCACCGCGAGGCTGCGCTGCCAAGCGAGGACGACTCGGCCGACCTCGACGAGTTGCTGTTCGATACGAGTGGCCACTGGATCGAGCCGCCGGCCGACTGGCCCTCGGTGCCCGACGCAGCGCTTGGACAACGCCAGTTCCTGGCAGTACTCGACGCCTGTGTCGAGCGCCTGCCGCCTGCGCAAGGTCGGGTCTTCCTGATGCGCGAGTGGCTTGAGCTTGACAGCGACGAGGTCTGTCAGACCCTGGCGATCACCCCCGCCAACCTGTGGGTGATGCTGCACCGCGCTCGCCTGCGTCTGCGCGAGTGCCTACAGCATGACTGGTTCGGCCCGGGACAGCCCATGAAAGGCATGCCATGAAACCCTGGCTGAGTTGCCGCCAGGCCACCATGCTCGCGGTGCTGCAACGCGACCGATCGCTGGGCTGGCTGGAGCGCCTGCGCCTGCGCATGCACCTGGCCATGTGCCAGGCCTGCACGCGCTTTGTTCGACAGCAGGACCTGATCAATGGCGCCATGGGCCCCTGGCGCGCCTATCGGGACAGCGACGAGCGAGAGCGGGACGACGACGCCAAGCCCTGAGCCACGGTTCGGCGGACCTGGACGGGCGGCTTCACGGCCTTGCCGAGGTCCACATAGGCATTGATGCGCGGCGCAATCGCCACGAAACTGGTGCCGTCCGGTGCATGGACGGTCTCCGACTCCATCACCCCCATGGCCTTGCCATTGGCTGCCAGTGGCTGCCACAGGCGTCGGCGCACATAGCTGCCGGTCATCCGCTCCGTGACCAGTGCGCCACCGCTGAGGTACCACGCACTGATCGGTGCTCGAGACTCCGTGCCGGCGATCAGGTCCCGGCTGATGCGTTCACCCGTCCCGTCTCGGTACAGGTGCACGAAGAACGGGGTGTTTGACAGCGTGAAGAGCGACGATTCCCACATCCGGGCATTGGCGTTGCCGCTGCCCCAGGCCGTGCCGGCCACCGGCTTGATCATCAGTGCCGGGCTCACCGCGGTCAGCACGCCGCTGACGACATCGGCCGCCATCCAGTTCTCCACGCCATGCATGACGGCGCCGGTCAGACGGAGGTAGGCCCGCTGCTGGCCGCCAGGCAGACTCAGCAGAAACCAGCCGTCCGGCGTGACGGTATAGGGGACGGCACCCGACTGTTCAAAGGTCAGCACACCCGCGCCCACCGTCGCGACATCGGCAGGCAGGCCGAAGCCGACCACGCTGCCGTCCGCGCCACTCATGCCAGCCAGTTGTGCGCCGGCCACCAGGTCCGTGGTGGGCGGCATGGCCGCATAGGAGCGGTGCACCGTGTTCACGCCCGCAGTGCCGGAGAAGTCGCCCCAGTGGCTGACCAGGCCGGCGTCACAGCCGGTCAGGATGGTCTCGGTGCCGGTGCGGCTGATCGCCGACAGGCCCCTGTTGCCGGTGCCGCTGCGCAGGCGCACGCCCAC
Organism: Burkholderiales bacterium; assembly: GCA_017302485.1. GTDB lineage: Bacteria > Pseudomonadota > Gammaproteobacteria > Burkholderiales > Burkholderiaceae_C > Ideonella. The sequence goes on from JAFLDI010000112.1 coordinate 4,841, forward strand.
CTGCAACAGGTCGCGGCGCACCTGAGTGGGATCACCATTGCAACGGTCGGGCGGCCCTTCGATCTCCTCGGACACCGGCGTGTCCAGGGTCACCACCTGGAAGCTCCCCACCGTACTGACCACGCCACTGCTGCGCCCTTCTGGGAGCACCAGAGCGGCCTTGCCGTTGCTCCTGACCTCCAGCCACAGCGCCTCGGAATTGCCCGAGCCATGCTCGGCGACGTAAACCACGGGCTTGGCCGCCCAGGCAGCGCCGCTGCTCAGCAGCGACATCAGGATCAGAGCCGACCAGGTGTGACGGCGCCAGAGGGACAGCATGGGGGTACTCCTTGAAACAACAGCGCTGGCCAACCGAGACCGCGCGCGTGGCGCGGAGTCTATTCACAAGCGGGCCCAGGTGCATCCCACCTTTTCCTGATGGCTCAGGGCCTGTTCACACGACCGGAAGGGTTGCGGTCGTGTGAACAGGCCCTAGCACAGACTGCCGCCGATGTCCTGCCGATCCGCCCCGCCGGCCAATACGCAGGCCAGCATCGCCCGCAGGCCACGGAGTTGATCGTCCAGAGGCAGCGAGGCGGCAGCGTCGCTGGACGCCCCCATGCCCGGCGCCCAGGGCACATGCACGAAGCCCGCAGCCACCCGTGGCCGGCGCCGCAATGCATGCAGCAGCGCATAGAAGACCTGGTTGCAGACAAAGCTGCCCGCACTCAGGGATAACTCGGCCGGCACGCCGACCTGGAGAGCGGCATGCACCATCGACTTCACCGGCAGTCGGCTGAAGTACGCCGCCGGTCCGCCTGGCACGATGGCCTGGTCGCCAGGCTGCTCGCCGCCGTTGTCGGCGATGCGCGCATCGACCAGATTGACCGCCACCCGCTCGACCGACAGTGCCGAGCGAGACCCGGCCAGGCCCAGACACACCACCGCCGCCGGCCGCTCGTCCAATGCCGCCTGTAGCGCCTGCGGTGCCGCGGCAAAGCGGCAGGGCAGGCAGCGCGCACGCACCGGCCAACCGGCCAGCATTTGGCCATCCAGATGGCGTGCCAGTTCCCACGAAGGGTTGACATCGTCGCCGCCGAAGGGCTCGAAACCCGTCAGCAGCAGCCAGGGTGTGGGCATCGCAACTCCGCGAATCTCAGGGCAGGCGTGTCGGCCAGCGCCGAGGATTGGCCGCTGGCAACGCCGCTGTTCGGCATTTTGCCCAGTTGGGCAAGCCTCTAGGATCGTCATCGCCCCGTCGTCCATCTTGCGACACCATGCCTGACAGCACGCCCACCGACCTCCCGCCCCTCGAGGGTCTGGACCTGATCGCCTCCGATCACCCGGGGACGCTGGCACTGGCCTGGCCCGCGCCGCCCTACCCGGCCTATGCCCTGACCCAGCCGCTGCACAAGGGCGAGGAGTGCCTGATCGAGGGCCTCAACGGTCGCACCATGCAGGCCGAGCTGATCGCCTTCGAGCCCGCCATGGGCCACGTGATGGTGCGGGTGCCGCCATCGCGCAATGCCATGCCGCTGCGCCTGACGCAGTTCCGCCGCGTCGCCCTGCCCCGCATCCTGCGCCCGGATCCGCCGGCCGGACGGGCCAATCCGGATGCCTTGATCGACTTCCACCCCCAGGTCGACTACCGCGTGGTGCTGAAGGATGCCCCGGCGCTCACGGGAAAGACCATCGGCCACGTCGAGACCGCGCAAGGCCTGTACCTGTTCCCGCCGGTCGAGCCGGCCAGCGACCAGGTGACCCGGCTGTTCGTGCCGCGTGATGCCTACCTGTCGTGGGACATCGGCCCCAGCCTGGGCCAGCAACTGCTGGCCGACTCCTCAGCCACCCCCGACCAGATCCAGGCCGCACTGGCCGAACAGGCCCAGCTGCGCCAGCAGCGCGTGGGCGACGTGCTGCTGCAGCAGAAGATCGTCACCCCCGAGCAGCTGGCCACCGCACTCGACACCCAGTCACGCATGCCGATGGTGCGCATCGGCGAGGCGCTGGTGGCCCTGGGCTACATCAGCCAGCCGCAGCTGGAGGCGGCGCTCGACCAGCAGCGCAACAACAAGGGCCTGCCGCTCGGTGAGCTGCTGGTCACGCGAGGCGATATCAAGCGGCATGAGCTGCGCACCGCACTGGCCCGCAAGATGGGCTATCCGGTGGTCGATGTCGAGGCCTACCCGATCGACCCGGCCGTGCTGTCGCGCCTGCCGCTGGGTGCGGCCAAGCGCCTGGCCGCCGTGCCGCTGTCGGAGATGAACGGCCGGCTGGTGCTGGCGATCGACGACCCGTCCAAGCGTCAGGCGATCGACGAGATCGAGTTCATCACCCAGTCGAAGGTGATGCCGGTGCTGCCCATCCAGGAGGACATGGCCCTGCTGGTGCAGTCGATCTACGGCCGCCACGGCATCAGCGAGACCACGGCCACCGCGCCACTGGAGAGCACCGGCCTGGCCGCGCTGGATGAGGGTGGCACCGGCAAACTGCTGGCTGCGCTGGAAGAGGCCCCCCAGGAGCGCGACCTGATCGAGGAGAAGCCGGTCGAGCAGTCCGACAACTCGCTGGTCCGCCTGATCAACACCATGATCTATGAGGCGCACCAGCAAGGGGTCTCGGACATCCACATCGAGTCCCAGCCGGGACGCGACAAGGTGCGCATCCGTTTCCGCCGCGATGGCGTGCTCAAGCCCTACCTGGAGCTGCCGCACACCTACCGGCAGGCGCTGCTGGCGCGCATCAAGATCATGTGCGACCTCGACATCTCCGAGCGCCGCCGGCCGCAGGACGGCAAGATCAATTTCGCCCGCTTCGTGCCCAGCTGCCCGATCGAGCTGCGGGTGGCGACCATTCCCACGAACAACAACCTCGAGGACGCGGTGCTGCGGATCCTGGCTTCGGCCAAGCCGATTCCGCTGGCCAATCTGGGCCTGTCACCCGCCAATCGCAGCGCACTGGTGCGGGCCATCGAGCGCCCTTACGGCATGGTGCTGTGCGTCGGCCCCACGGGTTCGGGCAAGACCACCACGCTGCATTCGGCGCTGGCCGAGATCAACACGCCGGACCGCAAGATCTGGACAGCGGAGGATCCGGTGGAAATCACCCAGGCCGGCCTGCGCCAGGTGCAGGTCAATCCGAAGATCGACTGGACCTTTGCCCGCGCGCTGCGCGCCTTTCTGCGTGCCGATCCGGATGTGATCATGGTGGGCGAAATCCGCGACGCCGAGACGGCGCAGATCGCGGTGGAATCGTCGCTGACCGGTCACCTGGTGATGTCCACGCTGCACACCAACAGCGCTGCCGAGACCGTCACCCGCCTGCTCGACATGGGCATGGACCCGTTCAACTTCGCCGACTCGCTGCTGGCCGTGCTGGCCCAGCGCCTGGTGCGCCGGATCTGCCCGAAGTGCCGCCAGTCCACCCCGATCGGTGCCGAGCCGCTGCAGGAACTGGTCGACGACTACCTGCACGCCTGGGGCCACGCCGAGAACCGGCCCAGCCCTGAGGCCCTGGTCGCCGACTGGACCACACGCTTCGGCCGCGACGGCAAGCTGCTGGCCTGGCGCAGCCCGGGCTGCGACCATTGCGAGCACACGGGCTTCCGGGGCCGCGCCGGCCTGCATGAACTGCTGAGCGTCAGCCGCTCGGTGCGCCACCTGATCCAGACCGGATCGCGGGCCGAGCAGATCCAGGCCCAGGCCATCGCCGAGGGCATGCGCACACTGCGCCAGGACGGCATCGAGAAGGTGCTGCAGGGCATCACCACGATCGAGGAAGTGCGCGCCACCTCGAACGTCTGATCCAACCGGGGGGAGCCCCGCGGCCTGCGCCGATCAGATGCCGCTGCGCTGCAGCGGTGCGTCCAGCGCCAGCTTCAGCGTCCGACCCAGGTCGGACAGATGGGCGGCCTTCATCGTCGACAGCCCTGCGGGACTTCAACCTCACCCAAAGTCTGATACCAAATGTAGTTGGGGTAGTCGGCACCGTTTCGGTGATTCGGGGGAATTCCTTTGGGCTTCTGGCCATCGCTGTCAGGGGCGGCGTTGGCGACGGCGGCAGTCTGCTGCTGCACCTTAGCCTCACGCTCAGCACGCTCCTTCTCAAACTTCTTGGCAGCACTATCATCCTCGTCCTCAATCTCCTCCACCTTGCTTGCCGCCTTGG
>JAFLDI010000113.1 GCA_017302485.1 Burkholderiales bacterium
CCCGATCTGATCCTGATCGATCTCATGATGTCGGAGATGGATGGCTACGAGACCTGCCGGCGGCTCAAGGCCGACCCCCGACTGCAAGATATTCCGATGATCTTTTTGACGGAGCTCGGCCAGGCCGCGACAGCGGCTTCTTCACCGCGCCCGACGGCACCCGGCTGCAGCCAGGCTTCCAGGTGAGTGTCGGCTGGGGCAACTACCAGCGTCTGTTCGGCGATGCGGACATGCGCGGCCCTTTCGGCTCGATCTTCGTCTGGACGGTCGCCTTCGCCGGGCTGACCGTGCTGTTCTCGGCGGCCATCGGCGGCACGCTGGCGGTGGTGCTGAACTGGGAGGCGCTGAAGTACCGCACGCTCTACCGCACCCTGCTGTTCCTGCCCTATGCGGTGCCGGGCTTCATCTCGATCCTGGTGTTCAAGGGCCTGTTCAACCAGAACTTCGGCGAGATCAACGCCATCCTCGACCACCTCTTCGGCATCAAGCCCGCCTGGTTCGCCGACCCGGCGCTGGCCCGCACGATGATCCTGATCGTCAACACCTGGCTGGGCTACCCGTACTTCCTGGTGCTGTGCACCGGCCTGATCAAGGCGATTCCGTCGGACCTGTACGAGGCCTCGGCCATCGCCGGCGCCAGCCCCTGGGTGAACTTCCGGCGCATCACGCTGCCGCTGATCATCCGTCCGCTCACGCCCCTGCTGATCAGCGCCTTCGCCTTCAACTTCAACAATTTCGTGCTGATCAGCCTGCTCACCGACGGCCGGCCCGACTACCTCAACACCAAGCTGCCAGCCGGCACCACCGACATCCTGGTCAGCTACACCTACCGCATCGCCTTCACCGACGCCGGCGCCAACTTCGGCCTGGCCGCGGCCATCTCGACGGTGATCTTCGCGCTGGTGGCGGTGCTGTCGCTGCTGAACCTGAAACTCACCCAGGCGCAGGAAGGGAAACGCTGATGCCCATCGTCACCGGCAAGAGCCACCGCTGGCGCGTCGTCGCCACCCATGCGGCGCTGTGGGCGCTGATCGCCGTCACGCTGTTTCCGCTGCTGGCCATCATCAGCATCTCGTTGCGGCCAGGCAATTTCGCGATCGGCCAGCTGATCCCCGAGCGCATCAGCTTCGAGCATTGGCAGCTGGCGCTGGGCATCCCGGTCACGCAGCCGGACGGCACCGTGGTGCAGCCGCCCTTCCCGGTGCTGCTGTGGCTGTGGAACTCGATCAAGGTGGCCTTCCTCTCGTCGGCCGGCATCGTGCTGCTCTCCACCACGGCGGCCTATGCGTTTGCGCGCCTGCGCTTCCGGTTCAAGGCCGGGCTGATGAACAGCCTGCTGCTGCTGCAGATGTTCCCGGTGGCGGTGGCGCTGGTCGCGGTGTACGCCATCTTCGACGCGATCGGCCGATGGGTGCCCTGGCTGGGCGTGGAAACCCACGGCGGCCTCATCCTGGCCTACCTGGGCGGCATCGGCATGCACGTCTGGACGATCAAGGGCTACTTCGACACCGTGCCGGCCGAGATCGAGGAATGCGCCAAGGTTGACGGCGCCACCAGCTGGCAGACCTTCTGGCGCGTGCTGCTGCCGATGGCCGTGCCGATCCTGGTGGTGGTCTTCGTGCTGGCCTTCATCGGCACCATCATCGAGTACCCGATCGCCTCGGTGCTGCTGCGCGAGGAGCCCCACCTCACGCTGGCGGTGGGCTCCAAGTACTACCTCTACGACCAGAAGTACCTGTGGGGCGACTTTGCCGCGGCCGCCGTGCTCTCGGGCCTGCCGATCACCGCGGTGTTCCTGCTGGCCCAGCGCTGGATCGTCTCGGGCCTGACCTCGGGCGGGGTCAAGGGATGAAGCGCCCGCTGCTGGCCATGTGGCTGGCTGCCGCCGTGCAGGCCGGCGCCTGGGCGGCGCCCGCGCAGGTGCTGCAGGTCGAGGACGCCGAGCGCTTTGCGGCGCTGCTGGCAGACGGCCGTCTGCCCGACGCCGACACTCTGCAGCGCGCCTACCTGACACCCGGCAGCGCGGGCGTGGCACTGTTCACGCCGGGCCGCATAGAGTCGGCGCAGCACCTGGCGCAGACACTGCACGCCCAGCCGCAGGCCTACCGCAAAGCCATCGCGTTGTGCCTGCCGGCGGCGCGCGACATCGCGCAGCCGGCAGGAGCGCTCATGGTCGAGGTGGCGCGGCGGCTGGGCCAACCCGCCGAGGGCGCACCAGCGTTTGCGCTGTTCGGCGCGATGAACTCCGGCGGCACCGCCAAGGCGCAGGGCCTGGGCCTCGGCCTGGAGGTGCTGTGCCAGAGCGTGGACACACCGCAGGACGCGCGGGCCTTGCTGCTGGACTTCGTGGCCCATGAGATCACGCATGTGCACCAGCAACGCCACGCGCCGGACGACGTGCGCTTCACGCTGCTGTATGCGACGCTGATGGAGGGCTTTGCCGACTACATGATGGAGCAGGCCCGCGGCGCGCCCAGCGGCCCGTCAGCCGATCGCGAGCGCTACGGCCTGGCCCATGAGGCCGAGCTGTGGCGGGCGTTCCAGGCCGACGTGGCACGCGGCGCCGGCTTCGGCGACTGGCTCTACAAGGCCCGTCCGGCGCGTGCCGGCCAGCCGGCCGACATGGGCTATTGGCTGGGCAAACGCCTGTGCGAGGCCTTCGTCGCCCGCGCCCCCGACCGCGCCGCCGCCCTGCACACCTTGCTCCTGCTGCGCGATCCTGCCGCCATCGTGGCCGCCAGCGGCTATGCCCCCCGATGAACCGACGCCACACTCTCACTGCCGCCACCGCCCTGCTGGCGGTCCTGGGCCCGCTCAGTGCCGCGGCCGCACCCAGCGTCTACGATCAGCGCGAACGCGACTGGCGCAATGGCGCGGTGGTCTACCAGGTCATCGTCGACCGCTTCGCGCCCAGCGCCAACCTGGAGGCCAAGCGCCACCTCTACCCCGCCCCCAAGCGCCTGCGCGGCTGGGACGAGGTACCGGCCGCCGGTGTGCACCTGCCCGAGTACAAGGTCAACTCGGCCGAGCTCGACTTCTGGGGCGGCGACCTGGCCAGCACCGGTGCCCACCTGGCGCACCTCAGGCGCCTGGGCGCCGATGTGCTCTACCTCAACCCCATCCACCTGGCCTGGACCAACCACAAGTACGACGCACTGGACTACCAGGCCATTTCGCCCGAGTACGGTACGCGCGACGACTTCAGGCGCCTGGCCGCGCAGGCCCGGCAGCTGGGCCTGAAGGTGGTGCTCGATGGCGTGTTCAACCACATGGGCCGCAACGCGCCGATCTTCCAGCAGGCGCTGGCCGACCCGAAGAGCCCCTACCGGAACTGGTTCGCGATCGGCCCGCAGTACGCCGGCGGCGCGCGGGTCTGGACCGGCTTTCAGAACCACCCCGAGCTCAACCTGGAGCACCTGCCGGTGCGCCGTCACCTGTGGCTGGACCGCGACTCGGTGCTGCGCAGCTACCTGCGCGACGGCGCCGATGGCTGGCGCCTGGACACCGCGTATGAGCTGGGCCCGCGCTTCCTGCGCGAACTGACCGACGCCGCCCACCGCGAGAAGCCCGGCGCGCTGGTGGTGGGCGAGATCGTCAACTGGCCCGGACAGTGGCTGCAGTCGCATGACGCGGTGATGGGCTTCACGCTGCGCCTGATGCTGTTCGACCTGGCGCGTGGCCAGGCCAGCGGCGGCGCCACCGGCCGGCGCATCGATGCGCTGGTGAAGGGCTCGGGGATCCTGCCCACGCTGCGCTCCTGGAACCTGCTGGACAACCACGACCTGCCGCGCCTGCACACCGAGTTCCCCGAGGCCGCACCGCGCCGCCTGCTGCAGGCGCTGCAGTTCACGCTGCCTGGCGCGCCCAACCTGTACTACGGCGTCGAGGTGGGCATGGAGGGCGGCCCCGACCCGGCCAACCGCGGCCCGATGCGCTGGGACCGCGTCAGCGACGATCACCCCGAGATGCGCTGGGTGCGCCAGCTGATCGCGCTGCGCCGCGAGCACCGCGCGCTGCGCATCGGCGACCATGTCGCACTCGACGGCGAGCGGCTGCTGGCCTTCCTGCGCCGCACCGACCGCCCGCTGGACAGCCGTGTGGTGGTGGCCAACCCCACGCGTGAGACGGTCAAGGAGCGCCTGCCCGTGCCCGACGCCTGGCTGATGGACGGCACGCCGATGGTCGACGTGCTCAATGCCGCCGCAGCCACCCCGGCCCGGTTCACGCTGATCGCCGGTCTGCTGGAGGTGGAGGTGCCGCCGCAGAGCGTGCTGGTGCTGCAACCGCGCCCCGAGCCGATGGGCGGCTACGACCGCTACAAGCGGGTGCCCTGATCCCGCCACCATGGACTACGCCAACCGACACGACCGAGCCCTGGCCGGAATCTTCGAGCGCCGCGAGGCCGACTGGCGCTGCGGCGCCATCGTCTACCAGGTGCTGGTGGACCGCTTCGCCCCCAGCGCCGACCTGGACGCCAAGCGCCACCTCTACCCCGCCCCCAAGCGTCTGCGCGCGTGGCACGAGCAGCCGCGCGCCGGCCAGTATCTGCCCGAGGCCAAGGTCTGGAGCCACGAGATCGACTTCTGGGGCGGTGACCTGGCCAGCACCGCCTGCCGGCTGGACCATGTGCACGGCCTGGGCGCCGACGTGCTCTACCTCAACCCCATCCACGCCGCGTACACCAACCACAAGTACGACGCGCTCGACTGGACCGCGGTATCGCCCGAATTCGGCACCCGCGAGGACCTGCGCGCGCTGGCCGATGCGGTGCATGCGCGCGGCATGAAGCTGGTGCTCGACGGCGTGTTCAACCACATGGGCCGCAACGCCCCGGCCTTCCAGCAGGCCCTGGCCGATCCGGCCGCGCCCACCCGTGACTGGTTCCACTTCGACCCCGCGCTGCCCGGCGGCGCCCGCGCGTGGTTCCGCGCGCAAAACCTGCCCGAGGTGGCGATGGAGCATCCGGCCGCGCGCGAGCACATCCATGCCGGCGCGAACTCGGTGGTGCGCCAGGCGCTGCGCGATGGCGTGGACGGCTGGCGCCTGGACGTGGCGCACGACATCGGCTTCAACCTGCTGGAAGACCTGACCCGCTCGGCCCACGCCGAGAAGCCCGGCTCGCTGGTGGTGGGCGAGACCTGGAACTACCCCAAGGAGTGGTTCCCGTCGCTGGACGCGGTGATGAACTTCACCGTGCGCGAGGTGCTGCTGCGCACCATGCGCGGCCAGATCCCCGGCCCGGTGGCCGCCCGCATGATCCAGCGCGTGGTCGACGAAGCCGGCCTCGAGAACATGCTGCGCAGCTGGCTGATGCTGGACAACCACGACACCATCCGCCTGGCCACCGCGCTGCCCGACCCCGCCGCCCGCCGCCTGGCCCAGGTGCTGCAGTTCACGCTGCCCGGCGCCCCCAACCTGTACTACGGCAGTGAACTCGGCCTGAGCGGAGGAGACGACCCGGAGATGCGCGCCCCCATGCCCTGGGACCAGGTGCACGACAACCACCCCGAACTGCGCTGGACGAAGCAACTGATCGCCCTGCGCCGCACGCACCGCGCACTGCGCGTGGGCGAGCTCCGCGAGATCACCAGCGCCCGGCTGCTGGCCTTCGAGCGCCACACCGACCGCGTCGCTGACACCGTGCTGGTGCTGGCCAATCCCAGCGACCAGCCGGTCGAGGACCAGGTGCTGGTGGGCAACTCGAAGATCATGAATTTCTCGCCGCTGCGCGACCTGCTGACCGATGCGCCGTCGCCCGTGGTCCCGGTGGCCGGCCTGCTGGGCGTGAGTGTCCCGCCCTGGGGCGTGCTGGTGCTCAGCCCGGACACCGGGCCGGTCGAGGGCTACACCACCTACAAACGGGTGCAGTAGGGCCGTGCGCGCCGGCGCCTGATGCTCCGACCGGTCTTGACCGGCGGCAAGCTTGATGCGTGCAGGCTACTGGATAACCCCTAGCCGGGGTATGCTGGGGGCATCAAGTCAACCGGGGTGCCTGCGCACTCCGCCCCGGACGTGGACCAGCATTTCCTCACGCCGCTCTTCTCGCCCCGTTCCATCATTGTTTTTGCCGGCAACCCGGAGGACCTGGACAGCCAGGCGCCGATGGCGCGGGCTCTGCTGTCCGAGCTGACCCACAACGGCTTCAGCGGCCAGATCAGTTTCCTCGACATCGCGATGACCGGCACGCTGTCGGACCTGGCGCACACCCGGGCCGATCTGGCCGTGATCGCGCTGCCCCACGACCAGTTGGAAGCGGCCCTGGAGATCGCCGGACGCATCCGCTGCCGGGCCGCACTGGTACTTTCGGCCAATCTGCCAGGTCCCGCCTGCGCCACTCTGCACGCGGTGGCCAGGCGCCATGGTGTGCACCTGCTGGGCCCCAACTCGCTGGGCTTTCAGCGGCCGCTGCTCAAACTCAATGCCAGCGCCGCCGGGCCGCTGGCCGCACCGGGGCCGCTGGCGCTGGTGTCGCAGTCGGGGGCACTGACCTCCTCAATCCTCGACTGGGCGCGGCGCAATGGCGTGGGCTTCTCCACGGTGGTCTCGCTGGGCGCCAACACCGCGGTGGATCTGGCCCAGGTGCTGGACTTCCTGGCCACCGATGGCTCCACCCACAGCATCCTGGTCTACATGGAGGGCATCACGCACGCGCGGCGCTTCATGAGTGCGCTGCGTGCGGCGGCTTCGGTCAAGCCGGTGGTGGTGATGAAGGCCGGGCGCATGCCGGCGGGTACGACCGCAGCCCTCACCCACTCGGCAGCCATCGTCGGCGCTGATGATGTGTTCGAAGCCGCGCTGCGCCGCGCCGGCGTGGTGCGGGTGCGCGCCTTCACCCAGCTGTTCTCGGCGGCGCGCTGCCTGGCCTCGCGCTACCGGCCGGTGGGCAAGCGGCTGGCCATCGTCACCAACGGTGGCGGCCCGGGCGTGCTGGCGGCCGACTGGACCAATGACATCGGGCTGGAGGTGGCGCGGCTCGACCCGCAGAGCCGCAGTGCATTGGCGCCACTGCTCTCACCCAATGCCTCGCTCAACCAGGTGCTGGACCTGGGCGAAGACGCGACCGAGGCGCACTACAAGGCCGCTGTCGAGGCCTGCGGCAAGGACAGCGGCGTGGACGGTGTGCTGGCCATCTACGCACCCAAGCCGGCCTGCTATCCCGGCGCCGACCCAGTGGCCATCGCCCAGGCGGTGATCGACGGCTCGGCGCGACTGGGCAAACCAGTGGTGGCCTGCTGGATGGGCGACGACAGCGTGCGCCCGGCCCGCGATCTGCTCAACGCCAAGCCCTTGCCGAGCTTCCGCACGCCCGAGGCGGCCGTGGATGCCTTCGGCAACATCGCCAGTTTCTACCAGAACCAGCAACTGCTGACGCAGACGCCGCCACCGCTGTCCACGCTGGCAACGCCCGACACCGAGGGCGCGCGCCTGTTGATCGAGGGCGTGCTGGCCGAGCGCCGGCGAGTGCTCACCGAGATGGAGTCCAAGGCCCTGCTGGCCGCCTTCCACATCCCGGTCACGCGCACGATGCTGGCCCGCACCGCCAACGAGGCGATGCTGATCGCCAGCCAGCTGGGCTATCCGGTCGCCCTGAAGATCGACTCGCCCGACATCAGCCACAAGTCCGACGTGCAGGGCGTGGCGCTGGGCGTGATGACCGCCACCCAGGTGCGCGATACCTTCAACGACATGCTGGCACGTGTGTCCAAGGCCAAGCCGGGCGCGCGCATCAACGGGGTGACGATCCAGCCGATGAGCGGCAAGCCGCGCGGCCGCGAGCTCTACATCGGCCTGACCACCGACGACCCCTTTGGCCCGGTCATCACCTTTGGCGCCGGCGGCACGATGATCGAGCTGATCAACGACCAGGCGATGGAGCTGCCGCCGCTCAACCAGTTCCTGGCACGCCGCCTGATCGAGCGCGCCCGGGTGGCCGAGACGCTGGGCCACTGGCGCGGTGCGCCGCCGGTGAACCTGGAGTCGCTTGAGCAGGTGCTGCTGCGGCTGTCGGAGATGGTCTGCGCCCTGCCCCAGCTGCAGGAGATGGACATCAACCCGATCATCGTCGACGAGGACGGTGCGGTGGCAGTAGACGCCCGAGTGGTGATCGAGCACGCCGGCCCGCAGAACCAGGCCTTCCACCACCTGGCCATCCTGCCCTACCCGGCCGGCCTGGAGCGCGAGTGGCCGATGAAGGGTGGCGGCCTCTACACCATCCGCCCGATCCAGCCCGATGACGCCGAGATGCTGCAGGCCCTGGTCAAGAGCCTGTCGCCCGAGAGCCGCTACTTCCGCTTCGTCAGCTCGATGCAGGAGCTGCCGGCCAAGATGCTGGCGCGCTACACCTTGATCGACTATGACCGCGAAATGGCCCTGGTCGCCGTGCACACCGACCGCGTGCTGCAGGACGATGGCAGCTTCGCCCTGACCGAGCAGATCATCGGTGTCTCGCGCTACATCACCAACCCCGACCAGAGCAGCTGCGAGTTCTCGCTGGTGGTGTCCGACGCCTATGCCGGCCAGGGCCTGGGCTCGCGCCTGATGCTCAGCATCATGGATGTCGCCCGCACCAAGGGTCTGGCCGAGATCGAGGGTCTGGTGCTGGCCAACAACGACGGCATGCTGCGCCTGATGCGCAGCCTGGGCTTCCAGATCAAGCCCTTTGTCGAGGACGCTGACTTCAAGCTGTGCACCAAGACGCTGTAAGGCGACAGCGGTCCACGCCGCCTAGAATCCGGGGCTGACTCGAACGAATCTCCCTGGAGGACACCCATGCTCGACGACATTGACGACGGCGCCCGAGTTGGCGTCTGGACCACCATCGGCATCATCGCTCTGCTGTTGTTCGGGCTGATCGGCGGCCTGGGCATCCGCCAACTGCACAAGCCCGCCGCCGCCCAGGCGCCGGCGCCCGTGGTGGCCGCTGACGAGGCCCTGATCGACGTCCCGCTGGCCGGCGAGCTGGCAGGCACGCTGT
>JAFLDI010000114.1 GCA_017302485.1 Burkholderiales bacterium
AGCAGGCGCAGTTCCCGCTCGGCATGGCCGCCTTCGGCGCGCGGACCGGCCGTGCCGGTGGCCACGCGCAACACCCAGGGGCAGGGCGCCAGGTGCACCACCAGGTTACTGTAGCGGCCGATCACCTGCGGCTGCACCGCGCCCAGGCCCAGCGAAGCGGCCAGACGGCGGCAGGCGTCGAGCAGCGCCGCCTCGTTCATCGCACGCTGGCCTGCAGGGTGCTGCCGTCCTGCACCAGGCGAAGCTGTCGCAAGACGTCCATGCCCAGCAGGGGCGGGCCGTTCATGCGGTCGATCACGGTCACGCGCAGGTCGTTGAAGTGCAGGCCACCGGCCAGCGCCACAGCGGCGCGGGACTGCCAGGCGGTGACCGTGCCGCCAGCGGTCTGTGATTGGACGGTGGCCTCGCGGCGCAGGCCCAACTGGGCCGCCAGCGCGCCGGGCAGGGCTGTGGTGGTGGCGCCGGTGTCCACCAGGAACACCACCGCGCGGCCATCCACCTCGCCCGGCCAATGGAAGTGGCCATCGGGTCCTCGCTGCAAGGTGATGTGGCCGCCGTCGATGGTCAGCCTGGGCTGCTGCCGCTGATGCAGCAGCGCCTGGGCACCCAGGAACACCAGGGTGCCCAGCAGCAGCCAGACGGTCAGCCATTTCAGCGTGCGCGGGAACTCGTTCACTGGCGGATGGTAGCTGGGGGAACTTTGCTTCGTGGGCTGGAACACAATGGGCCCGCCTTGCCCCGCCACGAGTGCCGCCCCAGCGGCGATCCGCATGCCCCGTCCTCGCCCTACGCCGCTGTTTCTGATTCCGCTTGCTGTGCCGCTGCTGTCCGCCGCCGCTGCCGCGCAGGACGTTCCCCGGCCGACGCCCTCGGCCAGCGCGGTGCAGCAGGTGGAGGTGCAGGCGGCGCGGCCCGAGGACCTGGAGGCACGGCGCCGCTCCACCGCCTCGAAGATCGTGGTCGGCCGCGACGAGATCGAACGCTATGGCGACAGCACCCTGGGTGAACTGCTCAAGCGCCTGCCCGGCGTCACGCTGGACGGCCGCAGTGGCCGTGGCGGCAACATCCGCATGCGCGGCCTGGGCGGGGGCTACACGCAGATCCTGCTCGATGGCGAGGTGGTGCGTGGCGGCCTGTCGCTGGACCAACTGGATCCGGACCAGGTCGAACGCATCGAGATCATCCGTGCTCCCACCGCGGAAACCGGTGCCCGCGCGATCGCCGGAACGATCAACGTCATCACCCGTGAGGGCTATCGCAAGCGCCTGAACGACCTCAAGATGGGCCTGGGGGCCGAGGCCGGGCGCTGGGGCGGCAACGTCTCGTGGTCCCGCGACGACCGGATCGACGACAGCCTGACCTACAGCGCCTCGGTGTCTGTCTGGAATGCACAGCGCCACGACGAGGGCCTGACCGACACCCGATCGGAAGGCGAGTCCTGGCGCGAGGGAAGCATCAGCGATGGTCACCGCCGCGGTCTGTGGAGCAATGCGCGCCTGCAGTGGCGCCTGTCCGGGGGCGACCAGCTGATGTTGATGCCGGCAGCCATGGTTTCCGGCAGCGACAACCGTCGGCTCAGCCAATTGCAGGTGCTGCGTGACGACAACGCTTTGGCACCGCGCTATGACGACAGCCTCACCGAGAGCGACAACACCCACCGCATGCTGCGCCTGAACGCCATGTGGCGTCAGAACCTCTCCAGTGGCGGGCGCATTGAATGGCGCGGCGGCCTGGGCCTGACCACCACCCGCAGCCAGTCGCTGCGCCAGGAGACGGATGGCACCGGCGCCATGCTGCGCACCCTGGACGAGCGCACCGACAGTGATGAGCGCAACCATCACCTCAACGCCAAGTTCAGCCAGTTGCTGGAGGGCGACCACCAACTGGTGGCCGGCGCCGAACTGGAGGGCGCCCAGCGCGACGATGAACGCCAGACGCTGCAGGACGGCCTGCCGCAGCTGCAGGGGCTGGGGACCGACCTCAGCGCCCGCACCCTGCGCACGGCGCTCTATGCCCAGGACGAGTTCAACCTCACTCCGAACTGGGCGCTGTCCGGCGGCCTGCGCTGGGAGGGCATCACCAGCCGCGGGCAGGACACTGGTGGTGGCGCCCCCGAGAACCGCTCTTCGGTGTGGACCCCGCTGCTGCATGCGGTCTGGAAGCCCGATCCCAAGGGCCGCGATCAGATCCGTATCAGCCTGACCCGCAGCTACAAGTCACCGCAGCTGGGTCAGCTGATGGCGCTGCCCAGCCTGTCCAGCCGCTACCCGGTGCCCGGTGCGAATGCGCCCAACAGCCCGGACAGGGCCGGCAACCCGAATCTGCGGCCCGAGCTGGCCACCGGGGTCGATGTGGCGATCGAGCGCTACCTGCCGTCTGGCGGCCTGCTCAGTGCCAACCTGTTCCACCGTCGCATCAGCGGCCTGATGCGCACCCTGACCACGCTGGAAACCGTGCCCTGGTCCGACCAGCCGCGCTGGGTGGCGCGGCCGGCCAACCTGGGTGACGCCTGGACCACCGGGCTGGAGCTGGAAGCCCGTGGCAGTCTGCGCACCTGGTGGGCGGATGCACCCCAGGTGGACCTGCGTGCCAACGCCAGCCTGTTCCGCTCGCGCGTGGACGGCGTGCCCGGCCCCGACAACCGGCTTGATCAGCAGCCCGGCGGAACGCTCAATGCCGGTGCCGACTGGCGCATCGCCGGCACCCCGCTCACCGTGGGCGGCAGCGTCAACTGGACGCCTGGCTTCACCACGCGGCTGGACGCACAGCAGTGGGTCACCCCAGGCCGCAAGCAGTCGGTCGATGCCTATCTGCTGTGGCAGATCGCGCCCTGGGCCCGCCTGCGCCTGAGCGTTGCCAACCTGGCGGCGGAGGATGCGCTGTCAAGCAGCACGGGCTTTGGCGAGACCAGCCTGTCGCGCAACGACACCTATCTCAACCTGCGCTCTCAGCTCGAGCTGAAGCTCTAGCGTGCCGTCCCGGAGACAACGGCCATAGTGCCGTCTTTCCCGGGACAGCACGCTGGCCTCAGCCATCAGGCCGATGTTGCGCGCGCCCCCTGCGACGCACAATCGGGCCATGAGGCAAGCGACGCTGCATGGCTGGTGCCGGGCCTGGCTGCTGGTGCTGGCGCTGATGGGCTGCCCGATCGGTGCAGGAGCGCAGACCGTGGAGGTGCCCGAGGGCCTGCAGTTGCTGCAGGCCGAGTGGCGTGACGAGCACGGTCTCTGGCAGCCGGTGGTCCTGCCGCTGCAATGGCGCGCCGGCCAGGCCGGGCGCATCGAGCTGCGCCTGCGCCTGGCGTTGCAGGCTCGGCCGCAGGGTCTGTGGGCGCTGCGTTTCGACCGCCTGCCCACCGAGCACGAGCTGCTGGTCAACGGCGAGCGCATCAGCGGCCGCGAGATCGGCCGGCGCCCCGCGCTGCCCCGGGCGGTCGGCCTGCGCTGGATCAGCGTGCCATCGGGTCTGCTGCGGACCGGCACCAACGAAATCCTGCTGCGCGCTGACCTGCACCGTGCGGCAGCCGGCCTGAGCGCCCCGTGGGTGGGGCCGGCCGAGCATCTGGAGCCACCAGCCCGCGCGGCGCGTTGGTGGCGCGAGTCGCTGCCCTACGCGATGAACCTGGCGGTGAGCGGCCTGGCGCTGTTCACGCTGCTGGTGTGGTGGCTGCGCCGTGACGAGCGTCTGATGGGCTTCTTCGGCCTGCTGATGCTGATCGTCTCGCTGCGCAACCTTGCCTACTACGGCGAGGGCAGCGGCTTGCCGTCTGCGCTGGGGTCGCTGGCCTTTTTTCTGGCCCAGGGCATCGCGGTCGGGCTGATAGGCGTGTTCGCCTGGATGGCCACCGCGCCGGCGCCGCATGTCCGCATGCTGCGCGGCATGCTGCTGGCCGGGGTGTTGTATGTGGTGGCTGGGGTGGCGGGCATGCTGGCCGGGCGGCTCGACGAACTGCGCGCCTGGATGTACCCGCCGGCGATTGCGCTGACAGCCTGGTCGGCCTGGCGGCTGTGGGCGCTGGTGCGTCGCATGCAGCCCTGGTCGCGCCGCCTGATCGAGGTGGCACTGGCGATGCTGCTGCTGTCGGCGGCCCACGACTACCTCTTCTATGCCGGCTGGCTGGTCCCTGATGACGGCTTCTGGCTGCCCTACCTGACGCCGGTGCTGATGGCCGGTGTTGCGCTGGTGCTGCTGCGCCGCTTCGTGCATGCGCTGGAGATCGCTGAGCGCCACGGGGTGGAGCTGGAGCAGCGGGTGGCCGAGCGCACGCGGGACCTGCAATCGGCCAACGAGGCCAAGACCCGCTTCATCGCGGCGGCCAGTCACGATCTGCGCCAACCCGTGGCCAGCATCGGCCTGCTGGCGGGTCTGATGCATGAGCACGAGGGCATGGACACGGCACAGCGCGGTCTGCTGGACCGGCTGGTGGCCTCGGCGCAGGCGCTGGAGCGCTTGCTCAAGGGCCTGCTGGACCTGTCGCGCTTTGATGCCGGCCAGGTGCAGTCACGGCCACGCGTGGTGGCGCTGCGCGAGCTGCTCGAGTCGGTGCTGGCCGATGAAGCGGCGGCAGCGCAGGCACGTGGCCTGCGCCTGCGTCTGCGCCTGCAGAACAACGCGCTGTCGGTGCAGGCGGATCCGCTGCTGCTGGAGCAGATCGTGCGCAATCTGGTGGGCAACGCGGTGCGCCACACCCGGCGTGGCGGCGTGCTGGTGTCGGCGCGGGCGCGCGGGGCCAGTGTGCTGCTGCAGGTGTGGGACAGTGGCGTGGGTATCCCGGTGGAGCGGCAGGCCCAGGTCTTCGAGGAGTTCGTGCAACTGGAGCCGGCACGGAACACGGCGGGCGGTCTGGGCCTGGGGCTGGCGCTGGTGCAGCGCGCTGCCGCCTTGCTGGGCACGCAGGTGGCGCTGCGTTCGGTTCCGGGCCAGGGCAGCTGTTTCGGTGTGTTGCTGCCGCGGGCCGGCGCATCGCCCACACCCGCAGCGCCGGAGCGCCTGTCGGTGCGAGGCCTGGGGGGGCGGCGCTTGGTGGTGGTCGACGACGATGACACGCTGCGCGAGACCTTGCGGCTGCGCCTGGAACGCTGGGGCGCGCTGGTTCAGGCCTACCGCGACATCGCTACGCTGCAGGCGGCACTGGCGCGTGGCGCCCTCGACGAACCCCCGGCCCTGCTGCTGACCGACCAGCGTCTGCCCGATGGCGACAGCCGTGCGGTATTGGCCTGTCTGCAGGTACGTCACCCAGGGGTGCCGGTGCTGGTGATCACTGGCGACACGGCGCCGGCCGATCTGGCGGTGCTGGATGCGTTGGGCTGGCCGGTCCTGCACAAACCCTTCGGGACCGACGCGCTGTTCGCAGCGGTGGTGGAGGCGCTCAGGCGTTGACTCAGGGCAGCCAGCCCATGCGGGCGGCGTGCAGTACCACCTGGGCGCGCGAGGTCACCCCCAGCTTGTCGAAGATCGCCTGCACATGCGTCTTGACCGTGGAGTCGGACAGGCCCAGCTGGCGAGCGATCAGCTTGTTGGGCAGCCCGCTGATGAGGCAGCGAAAGACATCGAGCTGACGGGCGGTCAGGGGCGGCAGATCGGCGCTGCCCTCTTCGCGGCGCGCCACGGCTGCCGGCACGTGGACGCCGCCGCCCAGCACGGTGCGTAGGGCCTGGTCCAGTGCGGTGGAATCGGCGCTCTTGGGGATGAACCCGCTGGCGCCGGCGTCCAGCGCCGCCAGCACGGTCTCGGCCCGATCATCGGCCGACAGCACGATGATGCGCGCCATGGGAGCCGCCTCGCGCAATTGGGTCAGTGTGTCCAGGCCGCGGCTGTCGGGCAGGTTGAGATCCAGCAAGACCAGGCTGGTCCGTGGCTCCAGGCGCAGCTGCTGCAGCGCATTGGCCAGTCGGTTGGAGGAGGCGAGGCGAACCAAGGGGTGACGGTGCGCGATCAGCAGGCCCAGCGCATCGGCAAACAGGGCATGGTCGTCGACCAGCAGGCAATGGATGTCCTGCGCGGCGTGCATCACCCGGCGCCCCGCACACGCACGCGCACATCGCCCAGGCTGACCTGCTGACCGGCGCGCAGCTTGCAGGTCTTGCGCAACTCGGTCTGGCCGTCCACGCGCACCTGGCCGTCGGTGATCAGCGCGCGGGCGCGGCCGCCGCTCTCGGCCAGTCCGGTGGCCTTGAGCAGGGCGTCCAGCGCAATGTGCTCGCCACGCAGCATGAAATCGATCTCATCCATGGCTGGATTGTGTGCGACCCGGCGCCCTCAGCGCGGCACCTGGCGCGCACGCCAGGCCTGCACCGCAGACAGGGCCGCCCCGACATGGCCGTCCGGGTCCATGCTGGCATGCACCGCCAGGACCCGCCCCGGCGGTTCGATCACGTAGGAGATGCGGTCGGCGACCGATGGCGCCAGCATCAGGCCCGCGTCGAACTGCCGGATGACCTTGGCCCCCTCGTCGGCGGCCACTGCAAACTGGCCTCGGCAGGCCTCGACCGAGAAGCGCTGCTGCGTGGCCAGGCTGTCGTTGGAGACGCCCACCACGGTGGCGCCCAGGGCCTTGAAGCGCGGCGTGGCCTCAGAGAACTGGTGGGCTTCGACGGTACAGCCGCTGGTGAAGGACTTGGGGTAGAAGTACAGCACCACCGGCCCCTGGCGCAGGGCCTCGGAGAGCGTGAAGCGGAAGGCCTTGCCACCCACGGCCGCGTCCAATGTGAAGTCGGGCGTGGGTGAGCCCACCGCCAGCGCCGCCGCGGCAGCGCTGGGCAACAGACCCAGGGACGCCAGGGCCAGCAGGCCCCGGCGGCGGGTCACGCGCGGGTATGGGTCCATGCTCAGTTGGCCAGCTCCACCGCAAAGGCCACCGCCAGCTTGGCAAACTTGGCGGCATGCGCCGCCTGGTTGCCGCTATTGGCCAGCGTGTCGTTCACGGTGTGGATGAAGGGGCTGTGGTGGTTGAAGTCCGCCTCGAAGGGGAACGAGGCCGGGAAGCCGCGGCTGCTCCATGAGGCGTGGTCGGAGCAGGCATAGCCGCAGCGGTCGGTGGCGACGGTCAGATCGGGCAGGTAGGTGCTGGCCAGGCGGGCCACGAAGTCGTTCTGTGCCGCACTGGTGTAGTCGGTGTACAGATAGATGTCCTTGGTGCCACCCTTGTAGTTGGTCATGTCCAGCTGCAGTACGCCGGCGACCTTGCGGCCCTTGGCGACATAGTCGGCAGCGATGGCCGACGACCCGCGCAGCCCCACTTCCTCGGCCGCGTAG
Source organism: Burkholderiales bacterium (assembly GCA_017302485.1). GTDB lineage: Bacteria > Pseudomonadota > Gammaproteobacteria > Burkholderiales > Burkholderiaceae_C > Ideonella. The sequence continues at coordinate 7,255 of JAFLDI010000114.1, forward strand.
GCCATGAACTGGATGGTGCGCTTGGGCCGCATGCCACTGGCCAGCAGCACGCGCAGGGCTTCGGTCAGGCTGGCGATGCCGGAGGCGTCGTCATCGGCACCCGGGGCCCGGCTGTTCTCGGACATGCCGCCCGACAGGATGGAGTCCATGTGGCCCCCCAGCACGACGTGCTGCTTGGGCTTTTCGGTCCCCTGGATGGTCAGGATCACCGACTTCTGCGGCCAGGACGGGTGGGTGAACTGGCTGACCGAGACATCGCTGCGACCCGCGGCCAGCGCCGCCCATTGCGCCGCGATGGTGTTGGAGGCGGTGACGCCGTGGGTCGTGGTGTAGTAGCGGTTCTGGATGGCCGACAGGCTGTCGATGGTCTGCAGGATCAGGCTGTCCTGGACGGCGGCCACCATCGGTTGCACCAGTGTCTGCTGGTTGATCACATACTTGCCGCCCGCCACGGCCTCGGGCTGCAGCGCCAGATCACGCACCCGCTGCACCGCCTCACGCGCGCTGCCCAGTGAATCGTGTACCACGAAGCCGCCGCAGCGATGCAGGTCACGGTGCACGGCATCGGAGAGGGCCGGCAGCCAGTCCTCGTCGACGCGCACCACGTGCACCCGGTCGTGCATGCGCGCACCGAAGCGGCCCACGCTCACGGGTACCGCAACCTCGGTCACGCTGACCACCTGGGGCTGCTGGGCGCGCAGCAGACGGTAGGCATCGTCGCCCAGCGAGATCCACAGGGGTTGACCGGCCCAGCAGGTGGCGCTGGCGGCAAGGGCGACACCGCCGGCAAGGGCAAAGCGGGTCCAGGCAGTGGGCAGGCGACGGAACATGGCAGGATTCTCCTCAAGGGGGCGGTGGCCCCGCAGACAGTGTGGATTGTGGCCGGTCGGTTGGACCGGGTGCCGATAGGCTATCGTCTGGGCATGCCTTCCGCCAGCCTGTTTGCCCTGATCGACGACATCGCCACCGTTCTGGACGACGTGGCCCTGCTGAGCCGAGCCGCCGCCAAGAAGACCGCCGGCGTGCTGGGCGACGACCTGGCCCTCAATGCGCAGCAGGTCACCGGTTTTGCCGCCGAGCGCGAGATCCCAGTGGTGCTGGCGGTGGCCCGCGGCTCCCTGGTCAACAAGGCCATCCTGGTGCCGCTGGCGCTGGCGATCAGCGCCTTCGCCCCCTGGGCGATCACTCCGCTGCTGATGATCGGCGGCCTGTACCTGTGCTTCGAGGGGGTGGAGAAGCTGGCCCACCGCTGGCTGCACCATGACGAGGCCGAGGCCCATGATGCCGAGCTGCGCGCCCATGTGGCCGACACCACGGTCGATCTGGCCACGCTTGAAAAGGAGCGGGTGCAAGGCGCGATCCGCACCGACTTCATCCTGTCGGCCGAGATCATCGTCATCGCCCTGGGCACCGTGGCCGACGAGCCGATGCTGACGCGGGTGCTGGTGCTCTCGGGCATCGCGGTGTTGATGACGCTGGGCGTGTACGGCCTGGTGGCCGGCATCGTCAAGCTCGATGACCTGGGGCTGCACTGGCAGCGGCGGCGAGGGGAGGG
>JAFLDI010000115.1 GCA_017302485.1 Burkholderiales bacterium
GCTGCGGAAATCGTTGAGCACCACCTCGGCGGCCTTCTGCAGATCGACCACACCGCCGCTGCGCACCGCGCCGCGGAAGCGACCGATGCGCTCCAGCAGGTCCTCGGCGGGTAGGCCTTCCACCTCGGTCTGGCGCCAGCGCGCGGCCACCAGGCCGCTGTAGCCGGCCTCGACCAGCGACTCCAGCAGTTCCAGCGCCACCTCCTGTTCGTCATAGGCGTTGCGACCGACGGCGCCGCTGGCGGCCAGATGGAAGCCGCAGCGCGGCGCGATGATCTTGGGCCAGAGCATGCCGGGCGTGTCGAACAGATAGGCGTCCTCGGCCAGCGTGATGCGTTGTTCGTTCTTGGTGATGCCGGCTTCGTCGCCGGTCTTGGCCGCCTTGCGCCCGGCCAAGGTGTTGACCAGGGTGGACTTGCCCACATTGGGCACGCCGCAGATCAGGATGCGCAGCGGCCGGTCCATGCCGCCACGCTGCGGCGCCAGTTCGCGGCAGGCCGCCACCAGGCGCTGCGCCGGCGCGCGCTCGCTGGCGTCCAGGCCGATGGCGCGGGTCTGTGGCTGGGCGTTGTAGTGGGCCAGCCAGTCGGCGGTGCGCAGGGCATCGGCCAGATCCTGCTTGTTGAGCACCTTCAGGCCCGGACGGCGCGCGGTCAGCTCGGCCAGCAGCGGGTTGGCGCTGGAGCCCGGCAGACGCGCATCCAGCAGTTCGATGACCACATCGATGCCTGCCTTCATGCGCTCGGCGATGGCCTTTCGCGTGGCGTGCATGTGGCCGGGGAACCATTGGACGCTCACAGGGCACCTCCGGCACGTCGGGCGTTGGCGCTGATGCCGGCCGCCCAGCGCGGCATCAACGGCAGTGGGAAGTCGTGGCCCATACCGGGGATGATGTCCAGCGTCGCGCCCGGCAGGTGCCGAGCCAGGTGGTGCGCCGCAGCCACTGGCACCAGTGGGTCGGCGTCGCCGTGGATGATGTGCACCGGCGCGGTGATGCATGCCAGCAGTGGCGTGCGATCGCCATCGCCGATCACGGCGGCCATCTGCCGGGCTGTTCCTTGCGGGCGCCAGGCACGCTGGACCTGTTGCTGCCAATGGGCCAGGAAGGCGGTGGGTTCGGGCAGAAAGGCGGGGCTGCCCAGCACACCGAAGCTGCGCACCATGTGCGCGGCCAACTGGTCGATCCCAGGACCCTCCGGGCGTGACGTCAGCGTGGACAGTGCCTGCGGCGTCGGTGCGGGCAGGCCACGTGCGCCCGCGGTGGTCATCACCAGGGTCAGGCTGGCCACACGCTGCGGATGCCCAGCCGCCAGACGCTGCGCGATCATCCCACCCATCGAGGCTCCCACCACATGGGCTTGGTGCAGGCCCAGTGTGTCCAGCACACCCAGCGCATCCTGGACCATGTCGCTCAGCGTGTAGGGCGGCTGGCCCGGCGTGTCGAAGCCAGCGGACAGGCCCGCATCGCGGTTATCGAAGCGCAGCACCCGGAACCCCTGCGTCACCAGCTCATCAACCAGCCGCTGCGGCCAATCGGTGAGCTGCATGCCCAGTCCCTGGATCAACAGCACGGCGGGCGCCGACGGCGGGCCCTGGTCGTCCAGCTCGATCGCAATGCCGTGCGCACTGATCTGCATGCGCGTCCTCAGTCCAGTGCACGCAGCGGATGCACATGCGGCGGCCAGGGGCTGGCAAAGAACGGCGCCAACTGTTCGGGCCTGACGTCGGCGATGTGCGGCGGGTTCCAGCGCGGTGCGTGGTCCTTGTCGACCGCCAGCGCGCGAATCCCCTCGACGGTTTCACTGGCGGTGCCTGGCCGCAACCAGAAGCAGTGGCGCACCAGGTTGCGTTCCAGGCGCAGGTCCTCGGCCAGGGTCATCTGGCGGGCACGGCGCACCTGCTCCAGCGTGACGGCCATCATCAGCGGCGAGCGCTTGGCCAGTGCCTGACGGGTGGCGTGGGCGAAGGCACCTCCTGCAGCCTGCAGCGCCGCATCGATCGCCACGAGGGAGTCGCGGCTGAAGCACGCGTCGATCTCGGCGCGGTGGGCGTCCAACGGGGCGGCGCCCACCGGGGTGGCGAAGTGGCGCGCCGCCGCCAGCAGGCCATCGGCGGTGGGGTTCTGAAGCGAGCTCAGCGCCGCCACCAGTTCGTCCTGGCGGGCCGCCTCGACGCGGATGTCGGCCAGGCCAGCGGCGATGGCGTCCTCGGCGCCCAGCACATGGCCGGTCAGCGCCAGGTACTCGCCCAGATGGCCCGGGCAGCGGGCCAGGAACCAGCCCCCGCTCACATCGGGAAACAGGCCGATCTGGGTCTCGGGCATGGCCAGTTTGCTGTGCTCGGTGACCACGCGCAGCGCCGCACCCTGGCTGATGCCCATGCCGCCGCCCATGCAGATGCCGTCCATCAGCGCGACATAAGGCTTGGGGTAGCGGTGGATCAGGTGGTTGAGGGCGTACTCCTCGGTGAAGAAGTCCTCCAGCCGCGGATCGCCTGCCAGCGCCGCCTGGTGGAAGAAGCGGATGTCGCCCCCGGCGCAGAAGGCCGGCGGTTTGCCCTCGCGCCCGGCGCCGCGCACCGCCACGCCGGCCACGGTCGGGTCGCTGCGCCAATCCAGCAGCACCTGGGTCAGGTCGCGCACCATGGCCAGCGACAGCGCGTTGAGCGCGCCGGGTCGGTTCAGGGTGATCAGGCCGATGGCGCCGCGGCGCTCGGCCAGCACATGGCCATCCGCGGAGATGGCATGAAGAGGGGTCGTGCTCATGCGGTTGATTTTCTCAGGCCTGGGCGCGCTGGCGCAGTGCCAGCGCTTCATTGCCGGCCAGCGCCAGCAGCACCAGGGTGCCGCCGCCCAGCACGGCCGGCGTGGGTGATTCGGCGGTGCCGAGCCAGGTCCAGGTGACGCCGAACAGGATTTCCAGCAGGCCCAGCAGCGCAGCCTCCGGGGCCTTCAGCACCCGGCCGGCAGCCACCGCCAACACACAGGGGATGGCCAGTTGCACCACGCCCAGCATCACCAGCAGGCCGATGTCGTGGCCCGAAGCGGCCAGCGGCCAGGCCGGCGGCAGCGTGAGCAGCGCCGAGGCGAACGAGCCCAGCAGTACGGCGGGCGTCATGTCGCGGTGCTCGTCCGGATGCGCCTGCGCGTTGTGCTGCAGCAGCGTCCACATGGTGCCCCCGGCCAGAGGCACGGTCAGCGCCACAAGAGTACCCAGCAGGTCGCGGGTACTGCCGCCGGCCACCTGCGATCCGTACATCCAGCCGATGCCGATGCCGGCCAGCACGATGGCCAACCAGGTGCGCGCCGGCAGCCGATGCTTCAGCCAGACGCGGCTGATCAGTGCGGTGACCAGTGGCGCCAGCGACATCGTCACCAGCACATTGGCCACCGTGGTCAGGGTCATCGCCAGCATGAAGGAGGTGAACATCACCGTCCAGCAGGCGGCAGACAACCACAGCACCCGCCCTCCTCCACGCACTTCGGCCCATAAGCTGGCCGGGCCCTTCTGCCAGCCCAGCAGCAGGCCCAAGGCCAGCGCGTTCGCCGCGCTGCGCCAGAAGGTCACTTCGAACGAGGCTGCACTCTCAAGGTGGCGCGTGACCACCCCGGCGATGCTCCACAGCAGCGTGACGACCAGCATCGTCAGCACCGCCTGGCGGTGCGTCATGCGTTCTCGCGCGCGGCGCGCTTGCGATCGTGCTCGCTCAGGTGGCGCTTGCGCACGCGAATGCTCTTGGGCGTGATTTCGACCAACTCATCGTCATCGATGAACTCGACGCCATACTCCAGCGTCAGCTCGATCGGCGGCGTGATCTTGATCGCGTCTTCCTTGCCGCTGACGCGGAAGTTGGTCAGCTGCTTGGTACGGGTGGCATTGACCACCAGGTCGTTTTCGCGGCTGTGGATGCCGACGATCATGCCTTCGTAGACCGGGTCATTGGGCTTGACGAACATGCGGCCGCGGTCGTCGAGCTTGCCCAGGGCATAGGTGAAGATCTCACCGGCGTCCATGCTGATCAGCACGCCGTTCTTGCGGCCGGCGATCTCGCCCTTGTGCGGCTCGTAGCCGTCGAAGATGTTGCTGATCAGGCCCGAGCCCCGGGTCAGGTTCAGGAACTCGTTGGAAAAGCCGATCAGGCCGCGCGCCGGGATGCGGTATTCCAGGCGCACGCGGCCGCGGCCATCGGGTTCCATGTTGACCAGCTCGCCCTTGCGCTCGCCCAGGGCCTGCATCACGCCGCCCTGGTGGGTTTCCTCGACGTCGGCGGTGACCAGCTCGATCGGCTCGTGGCGCACGCCGTCGATGTCGTGGAAGACCACACGCGGCTTGGAGACGGCCAGCTCGTAGCCCTCGCGGCGCATGTTCTCCAGCAGGATGGTCAGATGCAGCTCGCCCCGGCCGGAAACTTCGAAGACACCGTCCTCGTCGGTCTCGGACACACGCAGCGCGACGTTGCTCTGCAGTTCCTTCTGCAGCCGGTCCCAGATCTGGCGGCTGGTGACGTACTTGCCCTCGCGGCCAGCCAGCGGGCTGGTGTTGACGCAGAAATTCATCGTCAGCGTCGGCTCATCAATCTTGAGCATCGGCAGCGGCGCCGGGCTGGCCGGGTCGGTGATGGTGACGCCGATGCCCAGGTCCTCGATGCCGTTGATCAGCACGATGTCGCCGGGGCCGGCCTCGGTGGCCTGCAGGCGCTCCAGCCCCTGGAAGGTCTGGACCTGGTTGATGCGGCCCTTGTAGCTGCGGCCGTCGGTGCCCTCCATCACCAGCACGTCCTGCGCCGGACGCAGCGTGCCGGCGTTGATGCGGCCCACGCCGATGCGGCCGACGAAGGTGGAGTAGTCCAGCGCCGAGATCTGCAGCTGCAGCGGCGCGGACGGGTCGCCCTGATGCGCCGGCACATGCTTCAGGATGGTGTCGAACAGCGGGCCCATCGAGGTGCCCCAGGCCTCGCCGGCCGGGCCTTCCTCGAGCGAGGACCAGCCATTGATGCCCGAGGCGTAGACCACCGGGAAGTCCAGTTGCTCGTCGGTGGCGCCCAGCTTGTCGAACAGGTCGAAAGCGGCGTTGATCACCTTGTCGCAATTGGCGCCCGGCTTGTCGACCTTGTTGACCACCACGATCGGCCGCAGGCCCAGCGCCAGCGCCTTCTTGGTGACGAAGCGGGTCTGCGGCATCGGGCCTTCCTGGGCGTCGATCAGCAGCAGCACGCCGTCGACCATCGACAGCGCGCGCTCCACCTCGCCGCCGAAGTCGGCGTGGCCCGGGGTGTCGACGATGTTGATGTGGGTGCCGTTCCAGCGCACCGCGCAGTTCTTGGCCAGGATGGTGATGCCGCGCTCGCGCTCGATGGCGTTGCTGTCCATCACGGTGTCCACGACCTTTTCGTGCTCCGCGAAGATGCCGCTCTGGCGCAGCAATTGGTCAACCATGGTGGTCTTGCCGTGGTCGACGTGGGCGATGATGGCGATATTGCGGATCTGACGGCTCATGAGGGGCCTCGGTTTCTCAGGATTGCAGCAGGGCCTGGACCTCGGGCGGGCTCAACAGGCGGTCGGCGATCAGTTCGCCGGCGGTGATGTGGGCGCTGCCCAGGAAGGCAGCGGGTTCGGGGCCGTAGACGCGCACGGCGTCGGCATCGGCCAGCGCAGTGCGACGGCGCAGCCCTTGCAGGAATCGGGCCGCCTCGGGCGCCGGCAGGCGCACTTCAGGGCGGTCGGACAGCAGGCAGTCGGGGCGCTGCAGCAGCGCATCGCGCTCGGGCTCGGTCAGCGCAGCCAGCTGGTCCAGGGTGACGGCATCGGCCAGATCCAGCGCCCCGCTGGCGGTGCGGCGCAGCGCCGAGAGGTGGGCACCACAGCCCAGGTGCTCGCCGATGTCCTCGGCCAGCGTGCGAATGTAGGTGCCCTTGGAGCAGCGCACGTCCAGCACCAGCTCGTACCGCTCGGGCGTCCAGGCGAGGATGTCGATGGCGTGGAGGGTGACGCGGCGCGCGGCGCGCTCGACCTCGATGCCGGCGCGGGCGTACTCGTAGAGCGCCTTGCCGTCCTTCTTCAGCGCCGAATGCATGGGCGGCACCTGGTCGATCGAGCCGGTGAAGCGGGCGCAGGCCGCGGCGATGGCCTCGGGTGTGACGTTCACCGGGCGCTCGCGCAGGATCTCGCCCTCCAGGTCGCCGCCTGCGCGGGTCTGGCCCAGACGCAGCGTGGCGGTGTAGCGCTTGTCGGCATCCAGGCTGGACTGGGAGAACTTGGTGGCTGCGCCGAAGCACAGCGGCAACAGACCGCTGGCGAGCAGGTCCAGCGTGCCGGTGTGGCCGGCCTTCTCGGCCCGCATCAGGCGCTTGGCCTTCTGCAGCGCGTCGTTGCTGGACAGACCGACCGGCTTGTCGAGCAGCAACACGCCGTGCAGCGCGCGGCGCGGAATGCGGGGACGCAGAGACGCGTTCACAGGCTCACTCGTCCTTGGCGCGGGTCGCATTGGCGCGCTGGATCAGCGCGTTGAGTTCGGCCGCCCGCTCGGTGGTCTGGTCGAACTTGAAGTGCAGCGTGGGCACGGTGTGGATCTGCAGCCGCTTGAACAGGCCGTTGCGCACGAAGCCGGCGGCCTCGTTGAGGGCCTCCTCGGTGGCTTCCGGGCTGCCCACCAGCAGGGTGAAGCGCACGGTGGCATGGGCGTAGTCGGGCGTGACGTCGACGCCGCTGATCGTGACCATGCCGATGCGCGGGTCCTTCAGCTCGCGGATCAGCTCGGCCACATCGCGCTGGATCTGGTCGGCGACGCGGAAACTGCGGTTGGGAATGCTGCGCTTGTGTCGCATGGAATGCTCCTGACCATCGGCCGCCTCAAGTGAAAACCCCGCCGCAGGCGGCGGGGTTGATCGGAGGACGTCCGTGCCGCCGGGTTACAGCGTGCGGGCGATCTCCTTGATTTCGTAGATCTCCAGCACGTCGCCTTCGTGGATGTCGTTGTAGTTGCGCAGCTTGATACCGCACTCGAAGCCTTCCTTGACTTCCTTGACATCGTCCTTCTCGCGCCGCACCGAGTCGATTTCGCCGGTGTAGACAACGATGTTGTCGCGCAGCAGGCGGAACTTGGCGTTGCGACGCACCAGACCCGAGGTGACCATCGAGCCGGCCACGGTGCCGATCTTCGAGGCGACGAAGACCTTGCGGATCTCGGCGGTGCCCAGTGCCTCTTCCTTCTGTTCGGGGGCCAGCATGCCGCCCATCGCCGCCTTCACCTCATCGACGGCATCGTAGATGATGTTGTAGTAGCGCAGATCCACGCCGTTGTGCTCGGCCAGCTTGCGGGCATTGGCATCGGCACGGGTGTTGAAGCCGATGATGATGGCCTTGGAGGCCAGCGCCAGGTTGACGTCCGACTCGCTGATGCCACCCACGGCGGCGTGGACGATCTGCACCCGCACCTCGTCGGTCGACAGCTTGAGCAGCGACGAGGCCAGCGCCTCCTGCGAGCCCTGCACGTCGGCCTTGATGATCAGGGGCAGCGACTGCACTGCTTCCTGGCCCATGCCGGTCATGATGTCCTGCAACTTGGCGGCCTGCTGCTTGGCCAGCTTGACGTCGCGGTACTTGCCCTGGCGGAAAGTGGCGATCTCGCGGGCGCGGCGCTCGTCGGCCAGCACCATGAAATCGTCGCCGGCCAGCGGCACCTCGGTCAGGCCCTGGATTTCGACCGGGATCGAGGGACCAGCGGCCTCGGTGGCCTTGCCGTCCTCGTCGAGCATCGCCCGCACGCGGCCGTAGCTCGAGCCGACCAGCACCACATCGCCCTTCTTGAGCGTGCCCGATTGCACCAGCACCGTGGCCACCGGACCGCGGCCCTTGTCCAGGCGGGCTTCGACCACCAGGCCCTTGGCAGCGGCCTCGATCGGCGCGGTCAGCTCCAGCACCTCGGCCTGCAGCAGCACCTGCTCCAGCAGCGCGTCGATGCCCTGGCCGGTCTTGGACGACACGCCCACGAAGGGGCTGTCACCGCCGAAGTCCTCGGGCACCACCTGCTCGGCCACCAGCTCGCTCTTCACGCGCTCGATGTTGGCTTCAGGCTTGTCGATCTTGGTCATGGCCACCACGATCGGCACTTCAGCGGCCTTGGCGTGGGCAATGGCTTCCTTGGTCTGAGGCATCACGCCGTCATCGGCGGCGCAGACCAGGATGACGATGTCGGTCGCCTTGGCGCCGCGTGCACGCATGGCGGTGAAAGCCTCGTGACCCGGGGTGTCGAGGAAGGTGATGACACCGCGCGGCGTCTCGACGTGGTAGGCGCCGATGTGCTGCGTGATGCCGCCGGCCTCGCCTGCGGCCACGCGGCTGCGGCGGATGTAGTCCAGCAGCGAGGTCTTGCCGTGGTCGACGTGGCCCATGACAGTGACGACGGGCGCGCGCGGGAGCGCTTCGCCATCGGTCGCGGCGTGCTCTTCCTCAAGGAAGGCGTCGGGATCGTCGAGCTTGGCCGCGAAGGCCTTGTGGCCCATCTCCTCGACCACGATCATGGCCGTTTCCTGGTCCAGCTGCTGGTTGATGGTGACCATCTGGCCCAGTTGCATCAGCTTCTTGATGACCTCGCTGGCCTTGACCGACATCTTGTGCGCCAGATCGGCCACCGAGATGGTCTCGGGCACATGGACTTCCTGGGTTTGCGGCTCGGTCGGCGCCTGGAAGTGGCTGCTGCGATCGCCATCGCGGCTGTCGCCGCGGCGGCCGCCGCGCGGGGCCTTCCAGCCGGCGCGGCCGGCATTGCTGTCGGGTCGGCC
>JAFLDI010000116.1 GCA_017302485.1 Burkholderiales bacterium
GTGGGCAGTAGGCGCAATCTTCCGGGCAGCCGCCGGTCTTCACCGACAGCAGCGACGCCAGTTCGATGTCGCCGGCCGGGAAGTGCCGGCGGTGCACCTCGTGGGCCTGGTGCACCAGCGCCATGAAGGGCTGCTGCATCAGGGCCAGCACGGCCTCGGCCGTCCAGCGCCCGGTGCGGGGCGCCGGCCGGGGCAGGAAGGCCATCGGGGCCTCGACCATCGTCGGTTCGGTCATGCGCCCGACCTCATTCGAAGGCGATGATGGCCTGGTCCACGCTCAGGCTCTCACCCTTCTGGGCGCGGATCTCCTTGACCACGCAGTCCTGCGTGGCGACCAGGATGTTCTCCATCTTCATCGCCTCGATGACCGCCAGCTTCTCGCCGGCCAGGACCTTCTGGCCCACGCTCACCGGTACGTCGGCCAGCAGGCCCGGCATCGGCGACAGCAGGAACTTGGACAGGTCGGGCGGCGCCTTGTAGGGCATCAGCCTGAACAACTCGGCAGCGCGCGGCAGCAGCACCATCGCGTCGATCGCCGTGCCGTTGTGGGCAATGCGCATCGACAGCGGCTGCTTGGCCGAGCCGCGCTCGACCTGGGCGCTGAAGGGCTGGCCGTTGACCGAGCCGGTCATCAGCACGTCGCCCAGCTTGGTGTGGCTCTGGATGGCAAAGGTCTTGCCGCCCACGCTGACATCGGCACAGCCGCTGGCCGGATCGAACTCACCCAGCGTGACCTCGTGATAGGTGTGCTGGCCTTCGGCGCCCAGCTGCACCACCACCAGCTCGTTCTTGTGCGCCACCTCGTGGCCAGGCAACTGGCCGCTGATGCCGGCCGCGCGCTCGCGCGCCTTGCGGCGCACGAAGGCGGCGATCGCCACCAGGAACAGCGGGTCGTCGTGCGGCACGTCCTCGGCGCGGAAGCCCTTGGCGTAGTGCTCGGCGATGAAGCCGGTGTTGAACTGGCCGGTGACGAACTTCGGGTGCGCCAGCAGCGCCGCCTGGAAGGGGATGTTGCTGCTGATGCCGCGGATCACGAAGGCATTGAGCGCCTCGCGCATCTTGGCGATGGCGTCATTGCGGTCCTTGCCGTGCACGATGAGCTTGGCGATCATCGAGTCGTAGAACATCGGGATCTCGCCGCCCTCGTAGACGCCGGTGTCCACCCGCACGCCCCCGAAGCGGCCGCCGTTGTAGGCCGCGCCCTGCAGCGTCTCGGTGCCCTGCTCCAGGTCCGCGGCCGGCGGCGCGTACTTCACCAGTCGGCCGGTGGAGGGCAGGAAGTTGCGGAACGGGTCCTCCGCGTTGATGCGGCACTCGATGGCCCAGCCCTCGCGCTTGATGTCGGCCTGGGAGAAGGCCAGCTTCTCGCCGGCCGCCACGCGGATCATCTGCTCCACCAGGTCCAGGCCGGTGATGCACTCGGTCACCGGGTGCTCCACCTGCAGGCGGGTGTTCATCTCCAGGAAATAGAAGTCCTGGTCCTTGCCGACCACGAACTCCACCGTGCCGGCGCTCTGGTACTTCACGGCCTTGGCCAGGGCCACGGCCTGCTCGCCCATGGCCTTGCGGGTGGCGTCGGAGATGAAGGGGCTCGGCGCCTCCTCGATCACCTTCTGGTGGCGGCGCTGGATCGAGCACTCGCGCTCGTTCAGGTAGACCACGTTGCCGTGGCTGTCGCCCAGCACCTGGATCTCGATGTGGCGCGGCTCCAGCACGTACTTCTCGATGAAGACGCGGTCGTCGCCGAAGCTGTTGCGGGCCTCGTTGCGGCAGGACGAGAAGCCCTCGAAGGCCTCCTTGTCGTTGAAGGCCACACGCAGGCCCTTGCCGCCGCCGCCGGCCGAGGCCTTGATCATCACCGGGTAGCCGATGCCCTTGGCGATCTCCACCGCCTGCTCGGGCGTGGCTATGGCGTCGTTGTAGCCGGGGATGGTGTTGACCTTGGCCTCGTTGGCCAGCTTCTTCGAGGCGATCTTGTCGCCCATGGCCGCGATGCTGAAGTGGCGCGGACCGATGAAGGCGATGCCTTCATCCTCGCAGCGCTTGGCGAAGGCCTCGTTCTCGGACAGGAAGCCGTAGCCGGGGTGGATCGCTTCGGCGCCGGTGGACTTGGCCGCCGCGATGATCTTGTCGGCCACCAGGTAGGACTCGCGCGAGGGCGCCGGGCCCAGCAGCACGGCCTCGTCGGCCAGTTCCACGTGGCGGGCGTCCTTGTCGGCCTCGGAATAGACCGCAACGGTCTGGATGCCCATCTTCTGGGCGGTCTTGATCACCCGGCAAGCAATCTCGCCGCGGTTCGCAATCAGGATCTTCTTGAACATGCTTTTTTCTCCGCGCGGCGTGAACTCAAAGAGGGATGTTTCCGTGCTTGCGCCACGGGTTTTCCAACTTCTTTTCGCGCAGCATCACCAGGCTGCGGCAGATGCGCTTGCGCGTCTCGTGCGGCTGGATCACGTCGTCGATGAAGCCGCGCGCGCCGGCCACGAAGGGGTTGGCGAAGCGGGCCTTGTATTCGGCTTCCTTGGCCGCAAGCTTCTCGGGATCGCCCTTGTCCTCGCGGAAGATGATCTCCACCGCACCCTTGGCGCCCATCACCGCGATCTCGGCGTTGGGCCAGGCGAAGTTGACGTCGCCCCTCAGGTGCTTGGAGGCCATCACGTCGTAGGCACCACCATAGGCCTTGCGGGTGATCACGGTGATCTTGGGCACGGTGCACTCGGCGTAGGCGTAGAGCAGCTTGGCGCCGTGCTTGATGATGCCGCCGTACTCCTGGCTGGTGCCGGGCATGAAGCCGGGCACGTCGACGAAGGTGACCACCGGGATGTTGAAGGCGTCGCAGAAGCGCACGAAGCGCGCGGCCTTGATGCTGCTCTTGATGTCCAGGCAGCCGGCCAGCACCAGCGGGTTGTTGGCGACGATGCCCACGGTCTGGCCTTCCATGCGGGCCATGCCGATGACGATGTTGGCGGCGTAGTCGGGCTGCAGCTCGAAGAAGTCGCCGTCGTCCACCGTCTTGACGATCAGCTCCTTGATGTCATAGGGCTTGTTGGGGTTGTCCGGCACCAGGGTGTCGAGCGAGTAGTCCAGGCGGTTGGCGGCGTCGCCGCTGGGGCGCACCGGCGGCTTCTCGCGGTTGTTCAGCGGCAGGTAGTTGAAGAAGCGGCGCAGCATCAGCAGCGCTTCCACGTCGTTGTCGAAGGCCAGGTCGGCCACACCGCTCTTGGTGGTGTGGGTGCTGGCACCGCCCAGTTCCTCGGCGGTGACCTCCTCATGCGTCACGGTCTTCACCACCTCGGGGCCGGTGACGAACATGTAGGACGAGTCCTTCACCATGAAGATGAAGTCGGTCATCGACGGCGAGTACACCGCGCCGCCGGCGCAGGGGCCCATGATCATGCTGATCTGCGGAATCACGCCCGAGGCCATGACGTTCTTCTGGAACACGTCGGCATAGCCGCCCAGCGAGGCCACGCCTTCCTGGATGCGCGCGCCGCCCGAGTCGTTCAGGCCGATCACCGGCGCGCCGACCTTCATGGCCTGGTCCATGACCTTGCAGATCTTCTCGGCATGGGTTTCCGACAGCGCGCCGCCGAAGACGGTGAAGTCCTGGCTGAAGGCAAAGGCCAGGCGGCCGTTGATCATGCCGTAGCCGGTGACCACGCCGTCGCCGGGAATCTTGGTGTCGGCCATGCCGAAGTCGACGCAGCGGTGCTCGACGAACATGTCCCATTCCTCGAACGTGCCCTCGTCGAACAGCAGCTCCAGCCGCTCGCGTGCGGTCAGCTTGCCCTTCTTGTGCTGCGCATCGATGCGTTTCTGCCCACCGCCCAGACGGGCCTTGGCGCGCTTTTCTTCGAGCATCTGCTGGATGTCATGCATGGGGATGGCTCCTCGGTCTTGCCTTCAGGTCAACTTGAACAGGTCGAGCAGGCGCCGCGCCGCCACACTGGCGGCCAGCTGTCCTGCGCGGACGGCGTCGGTGGTGCTGCGCAGCGCGTCGCGCACCGGCGGGTGCTGGCGAAAGCGCTGGTGCAGCCCGGATTCAATGCGCTCCCACATCCACGCCTCGTCCTGGGCGTGGCGGCGCGCGGCCAGGCGGCCACTGGCGGTCTGCAGCGCGCGGTAGCGCTGCACGGTCTGCCAGAACTCGGCGATGCCGGTGGACTTCAGGGCGCTCATCTGCAGCACGGCCGGCTGCCAGAGCGTGTCGTCATGCGCAGCATGGTCGGGATGGCCGTGGTGGCCATAGATGCGCAGCGAGCTGGTGATCTGGGCTCGGGCGCGGATGGCAGCATGCTCGTCCAGGTCGGCCTTGTTGATCACCACCAGGTCGGCCAGTTCCATCACGCCCTTCTTGATCGCCTGCAACTCGTCACCCGCATTGGGCAGTTGCAGCAGGCAGAACATGTCGGTCATGCCGTGCACCGCCGTCTCGCTCTGGCCCACGCCCACGGTCTCGACGATCACCACGTCGTAGCCGGCGGCCTCGCAGACCAGCATCGCCTCGCGGGTGCGCTCGGCCACGCCGCCCAGGTTGCCGCTGCTGGGACTGGGGCGGATGTAGGCCGCCTCGTTCACGCTGAGCTGCTCCATGCGGGTCTTGTCGCCCAGGATGGAGCCGCCCGAGACGCTGCTGGACGGATCGATCGCCAGCACCGCGACCCGGTGGCCCTGGCTGATCAGGTACAGGCCCAAGGCCTCGATGAAGGTGCTCTTGCCCACGCCCGGCACCCCCGAGATGCCCAGCCGCAGCGAGCGCCCCGTGTGAGGCAGCAAGGCGTTGAGCAAGGCATCGGCGCGCAGGCGGTGATCGGCGCGGGTACTTTCGAGCAGGGTGATGGTCTTGGCGATCGCGCGGCGGCGCGGCGCGGCCTGGCCCGCAGTGACCTGCTCAAGCAGCAGGGCATCGGCGGCCGGCAGCGACGTGTCGGGGAGCGCATTCATCGCAGCGCTCAGCTCCGCGCGGGGCGCAGGTAGTAGAGATCCCACTCGCCCTCGGCCTGCAGCACGAAACCATGGCGCAGGTAGAAGCGGTTGGCGTCGGAGTGCTTCAGCGCGGTGACGCTGACCGCCTTGCGTTGCGCGTCGGCATCGTCCAGTACCTGCGTCAGCACCCAGGAGCCGATGCCCCGACCCTGGGCCGACGGGTGGATGTAGAGGTGGTCGAGCAGCCAGTCCTTCTCGCGCGGGACCAGCACCACGAAGCCCACCAGCTCGCCCTGCAGCCGGATGTGGCGCGTGTAGGCCGGCAGGTAACCGCGCGACAGGCGCTCGCGGGCACGCTGCGGGTCGAAGCGTCCGACGCGCTCCAGGCTCTCGCGCATGGCCGCCATGCGCAGCGCCAGCAAGGCCTCGAAGTCGCCCTCGCCCGCAGGCGAGAGGAGCAGTCCGTCCGGAGCGCGCGAGGGGTACGGCATGGCGCGGCTCAGAGCCCCTGCGCGGCGCGGATCTGCTCCAGCGCGTCCTTGGCGCTGGCGGGGATCGGCGTGCCCGGGCCGTAGACACCCTTGACGCCGGCATCGAACAGGAAGCCGTAGTCCTGCGCCGGGATCACGCCGCCGACGAAGACGATGATGTCCTCGGCGCCCTGCTTCTTCAGCTCGGCGATGATGGCCGGCACCAGGGTCTTGTGGCCGGCAGCCAGCGTCGAGACGCCGACCGCGTGCACGTCGTTCTCGATCGCCTGCCGGGCGCATTCCTCCGGCGTCTGGAACAGCGGGCCCATGTCCACATCGAAGCCCAGGTCGGCGAAGGCCGTGGCCACCACCTTGGCGCCGCGATCGTGGCCGTCCTGGCCCAGCTTGGCGATCATCACCCGGGGGCGACGGCCGGCCTGCTCGGCGAAGGCGTTGATCTCATCCTTCAGCTTGTCCCAGCCCTCGGCCGAGTCATAGGCAGCAGCGTACACACCGGTCACCTTCTGGATGTCCGCACGGTGGCGGCCGTAGACTTTTTCCAGCGCATCGCTGACCTCGCCCACCGTGGCGCGCAGGCGGATCGCCTGGATGGACAGGTCGAGCAGGTTGCCTTGGCCCGATTGTGCGGCAGCGGTCAGCGCGTCCAGCGCGGCCTGCACCTGGGCGCCGTCGCGTGCGGCCTTGAGGCCTTGCAGGCGGGCGATCTGCGACTCGCGCACCTTGACGTTGTCGACCTCGAGGATGTCGATCGGGTCTTCCTTGACCAGCTTGTACTTGTTGACGCCGACAATGACGTCCTTGCCCGAGTCGATGCGGGCCTGCTTCTCGGCGGCGCTGGCCTCGATTTTCAGCTTGGCCCAGCCGCTGTCCACCGCCTTGGTCATGCCGCCCATGGCCTCGACCTCCTCGATGATGGACCAGGCCTTGTCGGCCATCTGCTGGGTCAGCGTCTCCATCAGGTAGCTGCCGGCCCAGGGGTCGACCACGCTGGTGATGTGGGTCTCTTCCTGGATGATCAGCTGCGTGTTGCGGGCGATGCGGGCCGAGAACTCGGTGGGCAGCGCGATCGCTTCGTCGAAGCTGTTGGTGTGCAGGCTCTGGGTGCCGCCGAACACCGCGGCCATCGCCTCGATCGTGGTGCGCACCACATTGTTGTACGGGTCCTGCTCGGTCAGGCTCCAGCCGCTGGTCTGGCTGTGCGTACGCAGCATCAGACTCTTGGGGTTCTTCGCGTTGAAGCCCTTCATGATGCGCGCCCACAGCAGGCGGGCGGCGCGCATCTTGGCGATCTCCAGGTAGAAGTTCATGCCCACCGCCCAGAAGAACGAGAGGCGGCCGGCGAAGTCATCCACGTCCAGCCCCTTGGCCAGCGCGGTCTTCACGTACTCCTTGCCGTCGGCCAGCGTGAAGGCCATCTCCAGCGCCTGGTTGGCGCCGGCTTCCTGCATGTGGTAGCCCGAGATGCTGATCGAGTTGAACTTCGGCATGTTCTTCGCCGTGTACTCGATGATGTCGCCGATGATCCGCATGCTCGGCTCGGGCGGGTAGATGTAGGTGTTGCGGACCATGAACTCCTTGAGGATGTCGTTCTGGATGGTCCCGCTGAGCTTGTCCTGCGACACGCCCTGCTCTTCCGCTGCCACTACGTAGCCGGCCAGCACCGGCAGCACGGCGCCGTTCATGGTCATCGACACGCTGACCTTGTCCAGCGGAATGCCGTCGAACAGGATTTTCATGTCCTCGACGCTGTCGATCGCCACGCCGGCCTTGCCCACATCACCGGTGACGCGCGGATGGTCGCTGTCGTAACCGCGATGGGTGGCCAGATCGAATGCCACGCTGACGCCCTGCCCGCCGGCAGCCAGCGCCTTGCGGTAGAAGGCGTTCGACTCCTCGGCAGTGGAGAAGCCGGCGTACTGACGGATGGTCCAGGGCCGCACCGCGTACATCGTGGCCTGCGGGCCGCGCACGAAGGGCTCGAAGCCGGGCAGCGTGTTGGCATGCGGCAGTCCGGCCACATCCTCAGCGGTGTACAGCGGCTTGACGACCAGACCTTCCGGCGTGTGCCAGTTCAGTCGGTCCAGGTCACCGCCGGCCGACTTGGCCGCGGCCTTGGCCCACTGGTCAAGGCTGGCGGGATGGAATTCGTTGCTGTCGGACATCAGGGGCTCCAGGGCTCAGACACGGCGCGACCCGAGGGATGACCCCCACCCGGCCCGCGCTTGCTGCACATCATACATGATGCATAATTATGAATACAAACTTGAACGCTGCCTGACGCCCCCGTCCCAGCCCACCACCGCCGTGCCCGCCGAAGCCGACACCCTGTTCGCCCCGCGCGCCCTGTACCAGCAGGTCGCCGAGAAGCTGCGCGAGCAGATCTTCGCGCGCCAGTTGGAGCCCGGCAGCTGGATTGACGAACAGAAGCTGGCCGCCGACTACGGCATCAGCCGCACCCCGCTGCGCGAAGCGCTGAAGGTGCTGGCGGTCGAGGGCCTGGTGACCATGAAGGTGCGCCGCGGCGCCTACGTCACCGAGATGTCCACCGACGACGTGCGCCAGGTCTACCGCCTGCTGGGTCTGCTGGAGAGCGACGCCGCCGCCGAGGTGGCCGAGTGCGCCACCGATGCGCACATCGCCGAGCTGCGTGCGCTGCACGAGGCGCTGGAGTTGCAGGTCAGTCAGCGCGACGCGTTCTTCGACACCAATGAGCTGTTCCACCACCGCCTGCTGCAGATCGCCGGCAACCGCTGGCGCCAGCAGATCGTCGGCGACCTGCGCAAGGTGATGAAGCTCAACCGCCACCACTCCCTGTTCAAGAGCGGGCGTCTGGCCGAGTCCCTGGCCGAGCACCGGGCGGTGATGAGCGCCCTTGAGTCACGCCACCCCGGCGAGGCGGCGCGTCTGATGCGCGCCCACTTCGACAACGGCCTGGCCGCCGCCACGGTCTGATCGCTGGCGCGGGCGCCGATAATCCGCGCCCGATGAACCTGGACGACCCTCTGCTCACCGCCACCGGCAACGGCACCGCACTGGCTGCCGCGCTCACCGAGGCCCGCCTGCAGTGGCTGCCACTGGTGGATCCGCTGCGCGCCCTGCTGGGCGAGACCATGGACCTGCGCTATCTGCCCGAGCTGACACCGCCGCGCTGGCAGATCGCCCACCTGGCCTGGATGGAAGACTGGTGGATCGGTCGCAATCCCTTGCGCCGGCAGGGCTTGGCCGCCAGCAATGCGGCGCCGCGCGCCCGCGCC
>JAFLDI010000117.1 GCA_017302485.1 Burkholderiales bacterium
CGACACCGCTGGTAAGCGTACCCAGAGCTTCCAGCTTTTGCGCCTGAACCAGTTCGTGGCGCGTTTGATCGAGCAGCGTTTGCGATTGGTGACGCTCGGCGGCAAGCGCCAGGCTCGGCAGCGTGGTCGAGACGATGAAGGTGACAAGCAGCAGCAGCGAGCTGTTGAGCGTCGGCTGAATGAAAGGGCTTGAGCCGGCAACCACGCCCCAAACGGCAAAACTCGAAATCAGCAGCGCCATGGTGGCGGTTTCGCGCAGACCGAGCCGGAGCGCGGACCATAGCAGCGGCATGATCACGAGAAACGCCAGCGCGCTACGGACGGCGATGGGCGCCGGCGAGATCGGGCTGAAGGCGATGATTGCGATGAGGAGCGCGCCGGCGAAGGAGATGAGCGCGCTGGCCGCTAGCGGGGCCGGTTCTTCGCCGCGTAGCGTGCGCGCCCAGAGGACGAGCGCGGGCGTGGTGAGGATGGCGCCCGCGAGATTGCCCAGCCACCAGGTGATCCAGATCGCGACGAAATCACTCCAAGCGGCGTGACCGGTTGCGGCAAGCGCGGTGACGCCGACGGTGGCGCTGATCGGCGCGGCGGCCGCGGTGACGATGACCGCGAATTTGCCGACGCCAATAGGCGACTGAAAGACATGTTCGCCTTTCGCCCAGCGCTGGACGAGGAATGTGACGATGAAGGCTTCGAGCGTGTTGCCGATCGCGATAATTCCGGCGGTGGCGATTTGCGGCGTGACCGCATAGTTCGCCGCGAAGGCGCCGATGGCGATCGCCGGCAACAGCACGTTGCCGCGTAGAAGTAAGAGCGCGATGGCCAAGCCCGTCGGCGGCCATATCGGCGTGACGCTGGCGCCGGTGACGGCGGGGCGGGCGCGGACTGAAGCGCTGGCCTGGCCCGTCCAGGACGCATCCTGGGCCCGTAGCGGCCCGTGTTTGCTACAATGCCGGGTGGTGTTTGCGCTTTCGCTTACCTGAGCAGCACCCTGAGGCCCCGCGCACCGCTCCCATCGGCGCGCCGCCCCGCAGGCCCCGGCACCGTCCGGCGCCTTGCACCTCCAGGCAAGCACGTCTGGCTCATCGACCCTGGCAGGCGCTCACTGCAGCGCTTTTCGTGACAGCGGGGTCCTGAACTGAACATTTGCCGCCAGGCTCCCCCCCCTAGAAGGGTGGTTGGACCCTCCGGCGAGCCCCCGCAGGCCGTCGCGCGCAGTACGCACCGCCCGCACAGTCACGATAATTACAAGACATGTCTCTCAAGTCTCTTTCGGTGGGTCGCTTCCTGCTGTCCACCGTCACCCGCCGCACCGATTGCGGCCAGTTCGCCGCCTCGCTGTCGATCCGCAGCGGCAGCGGCACGGGCACCCACGACCGGGTGTTCCGCTTCATTCCCCTGTTCCCGTCCCGGCGCGCCGCCCAGCGCTATGCGCTGGCCCAGGGCCGCGAGTACCTCGCGCTGCCAGCCCTGCCCGCCTGAGCCCCCAACGCAACCAAGGAATCCCCACATGGCCAAGGAAGAACTGATCGAAATGCGCGGCAAGGTCGATGAAGTCCTGCCCGACTCGCGTTTTCGCGTGACGCTGGACAACGGCCATCAGCTGATCGCCTATGCCGGCGGCAAGATGCGCAAGCACAGCATCCGCGTGCTGGCCGGCGACACGGTGTCGCTGGAGCTGTCGCCCTACGACCTGAACAAGGGCCGGATCACCTTCCGGCACCTGGCGCCGCGCAACAACGGCTGAGCGGTGGGCCCGCACGGCCCTCACACCGCGTTGGCAGCCAACTGCACAAACCAGTGGTCGCCCGCCCCCTGCTGGGTTTTGAGGAGGTCGTAGGACTTGACCATGGTCAGCAGGCTGGCGTGCCCGTACTTCTTGGCTGAGAACGACGGGTCCATCCGCTTGAGGTAGGACCCCAGCAGGCTCACGCTGACCTTGCCCTCGGACGAGTCGGCCGCCAGCAGACCGACGGCCTCCACCAGCAGCTTCGGCCGTTGCTTCGGCACGGGCTTGGGGGCAGCCGCCTTGGCCACCGGATCCTTGTCCTTCGCTGCCTGACCCTTGATCGCACTGGCCGGCTTGGCCAAGGCCGGTTCGGGTGCGGGCTCGGGCTCCTCCTTCACCCACTCAAAGAACTGATCGCTCGCATTGCGCAGCGCGTCAGGCGACTTGGGCTCGCCGACGATGTGCACCGTCGCACCTCGCTCCCTGAGCTTGCGGCAGAGGTAGGCAAAGTCGGAGTCGCTGGTCACCAGACAGAAGGTATCGGCGCGCTGATCGAACAAGGCCTCCTGGGCGTCGAGCGCCAGCGCGATGTCCGAGGTGTTCTTGCCAGCCGCATACTGGTACTGAAGACAGGGCGTGAAGGCCAACCGCACCAGCGCTTCCTGCCACTTGTTGGCCAAGGTCCCGTGGTTGCCGTAGCCGCGGCGCAGGACCACCCGGCCGAATTGCGCGACCACCCGCAGAGCGAACTCCAGAATCTCGGGTGTGGTGTTGTCGCAATCCACCAGCACGGCCACTCGGGCGTCGGCAGGATCGGTGCTTCGGGCCATGGCGCTCCTCCCTGTGATTGGCAGGAGTATCGCCCCGACCGCCGAGCCATGGTGGATGCCCGACATGCCGAACACCGGTTCCACAGCCGCGCCGCCCGGCACTTCTTCTGCCGGGTCAGCGGCATCCAGCCCTTCCACCGCAAGCGGGTGGCGCCCGGCGTTCTGGTCGTCAACGTGCACGGCCAGGAGGACATCGCCCTCGGCGGCGTACCCGTGCGCCGGGCGGCGGGGGCGGCAATGTCCTGAGGCCCGCTCAGCGCGTGGGCATCGAGAAGCGGTAGTCCAGCCCCAGCCCCACCGTGGCGGCGCTGAAGCGGGCGCCGCTGGAGTTGCGCGCCTGCAGCTGGCCCAGGTTCATGCTGAGCGACAGGCGGTCATCCAGGATGTAGCGCACGCCACCGCTGGCCTTGACCGCCGTGCCGTGCACATTGGCACCCACCATGCCCTGGCCGAACCACTGCCAGTGATCATGGCGCCCGGCGCGGCTTTGCAGGCCCACGCCGGTCAGCAGCTCGCCATAGCCGGGGTAGCCCAGGTAGGCGTTGTAGGCCACCGCGGCCTGCACCGGCACATACCAGCGCTCGTCCAGCGGCACGTCCACCTGCACGCCGATCATCTGCAGCGGCGGGCGGTCGATGTCGCGGTAGCTCAGCTTGAAGTCGGTCTGGTGGAACAGGCTGACGCGGAAGCCCTGCCAGTGCGCCGAGCCCTCATCCCCCGGGCGGCTGGGGCGCAGGTGGTGCACCAGCGCCAGGCCATAGGTCTGGTTGCGCGAGCTGGCCTTGGGTGCGCTCATGTGGCCCACCGACAGCGCCACGCCCAGCGTGCGGCTCAGCGCGTACTCGGCGCTCAGCTTGGGATAGACCAGCAGGCCCGGACCGGTGTCGAACTGCTCGGGCGAGTAGCCGCCAGAACCCAGGCCGAGCTGGCCATACAGCGTCCAGCGCGGCGCCACCCGCCAGCGCTGGCCGATGCCACCCAGCACCTGGTTGTAGATCGGCAGGCCGCGGTAACCCACGCCGATGGCGCCGAACCAGTAGGTGTCGGGCGCAAAGAAGTGCGAGTACTGCAGGTCGGCCAGGCGCAGCGTGCCGGTGAACGAGCCCTGCGGGTCGCTCTGGCGGTAGTTGTCCAGCGTGACGGAGAGCATGTTCTCGCCCACCTCGGCCGAGGCCCGGCGCTCATCGGCCGGCGACAGCGGCTGGCCGTCGCTGGCGTAGGGGCCGGTGAGGTAGTGGTAGGGGATCTCGACGAACAGGTTGGCCTGCGTGCCGTCGATGGCCGAGCTGCGGAACTTCACGCGCGAGGCATTGACACCCACCGCGAAGCGGCCGAAATCCCAGCCCAGGCCGAGGTGGCCCTTGACGAAGCCGCCCGTGCCCGACAGCACCTTGCTCTGCGCCATGCTGCGGCCGCCCCCGCCGCCACCGGCCGACAAGCCGGCGGTGGCGAACAGCGGCCCGGAAATCGGCTGCCGCAGGTAGGCGCCCAGGTCGAAGGCCATGAAGCCGCCGTAGCCACCATGCACCAGCGGCGCATAGACCCCGGCACCCAGGTGCAGCCGCTCACCCACCGGGTGGTAGAGGTGAAAGCCCATGAAGTCGATCGGCGCGTCGCCCGGCACGCGGATCTTCTGGTAGTCCAGCGTGATCAGCGCGTCATTGCGGCGCAGGCTGCTTTCGCCGGTGGCGTTGTACTGGGCCAGTGCGGGCACGGCGGCCAGCAGGCCAAGGGTCAGGGCACTGGCGGACAGGAACGGGCGAGGGCTCATGGGCGGTGCAGGCGAAGCGTCGGGCGGCGCGCGAGATTAACACCGCGGGCGCCGCCCCCTCCAGCCGGATCCGATCCCGAGCGCTACTCGGGCTTGCTGGGCGAGAAGCTCAGCGGCGTCGAGACGAACAGCCCCCAGTTGATGCCCGCACGCGCACTGTCCCACCCCAGCGACACGCCGCCCGTGAACCCGGTGCTGGTCTTGTCGGCCTTGTTGCGGATGAAGTAGAGGGGCAGATCCACCGCGGTGCTTCTGGCGGTGAAGGACCGGGTGAGCCTGGGGGCCAACGCAAACTTGCCGAAGTCGAAGCGCATGTCCAGCGACAGCAGCCGGTTGGGCAGCAGCGTGGGGGCACCCAGGCCCGCGGTGATGCAGTCCAGCGGCTTGCCCGACGGGCGCTGGGGGTCGTCCAGGCAGCGGAGCTTCACGCCATCACTGGCGTTCTTGTAGCCGTGGACCCGCTGTTCGCGGTAGGTCAGCGTCATCATGTGGTCAGGTCGGTCGTCGCTGAAGAACAGGCCGGCGACGCTGACGAAGGCCTCAGGGTCGACGAAGCTCTGGTGGACTTCGCCGTAGACCCCGTTGGCGTCGGCCAGCAGGTAGCTGAGGGGGGCACGCGCCACTTTCGCACCCACGCTGACGTCGTAGATCAGGTTGGGGAACTCTGACAAGAAGCCCGGCGAGGTGCGCTGATAGGCCAGGCCCAGCACCGCCTTGCCGGCGAGTCCGTCGGTCGAGCGCAGCGGGGTGCTTGTCGTGGCGGCCGAGGCCGGCACCGTCCCCAGCACGGTCAGGCGGTTGACCAGCGTGTCCCAGCCCCAGTTCATGGTGTAGCGCAGCGTGGCATCGGTCCCCACCTTGGCGGCACTGAAGCCCAGCGCGTCGCCGGCAAAGAAGGACTTGATGTCCGGATCGGTGTTCAGCAGGCGGCGAAACTCAATGTCCCGGGCCAGCCGCTTGTCCCATTTGATCTGCGGGTCTTCCTGCTTGTCAGGGGCGATCCTGGCCAGGGCCTCCAGCCCGAAGCGGGCCGTGTCCAGGCTGTCCTTGGTCTTGGTCGAGGCGGCCAGTGCGGTGTCGTAGTCCTTCAGCGAGGCTTCGGCCGCGGCATAGGCAGGTGTCGTCTGGCAGGCCTCGCCCGTCTTGCCCAGGCAGGACTTGTGCGCCTCCAGGGCGAGGCGCCGCGTGCTGTCGGCCGCGGCCTGCAGGGCGGGCGCCTCCTCTGTCTTCAGCCGCTGGGGCAAGGTCCTGGCGTCCGTGGTCCAGGTGTCGTAGCGCTGCGTCAGCACAGGACTCGCCTTGGGCGCGATGCGCACCTTGAGGGCAGCATCGATCGCCGTGTTGCCAGTGGCCTTGGCCGCGTCGGCGGCAGCCTGCAGCTTGACCACCTGATCGTCCATCTCGGCAGCGCGCACGAACACCTTGGCCTGTGGCCCCGGCGCGGTGGACACCGAAGTACCAGGTGAGGACGAGGCTGCCGCCACCAGCTGCTGGGCGACGGTGCGCAGGGTCTGTCGGGCATTCGCCAGGGCCGCCTCTGCCGCGGCGGCCTCGCTGGTGCTCTTGTCGCACCGCGCCTGCGCGTCCAGGCTCTGCTGCACCAGCTGCGCCAGTGTCGGGCTGGAAGGATCGGCCTTGGCCAGCACGGCGTCCGAATCCAGGGCCACCAGGCAGTCGCTGGCCTTGCTGGCCAGCAGTCGCTGGCGATGCGCCAAGGCCTGCTCCACCTGGCTCTGCGCATCCTTCATTTCCAAGGTCAATGCCGTCTGCGCGTTGTTCACCGGCGCGGACCACGCCCAGACAGGCAGGCTCGACAGGGCGGCCGCCAACCCCACAGCCCGCCAGCCGCCCAGCTCTCCCGGATGGACCATGTCACTCTCCTCGTTGTTGACTTGAATTGTCCTGGCGCGCCGCCGGGGCCACATCCACCAGACGGATGAGTGCGGCCTGTCACGGTCGGGCCTTATGGCGCCGCCACCGGCAGATGCCGCGCCAGGAAGGCATCGACGCGCCGCGCAAAGTCGATCTGGTTGGCCTCCAGTCCCCAGCCATGGCCTTCGACGGGGTAGACCACCCACTCGGGCTCATGGCCGGCCTTGCGCAGCGCGTCGCGCATGCGCTCGCCATGGACCAGAGGCACGCGGCGATCCTTCTCGCCGTAGGCCATCAGCAGCGGCGCCTTGATCAGCGCCGCGTGGCGCACCGGGTTGATCGACTCCACCAGCGCCGCATCCTCGGGCAGTCGCGCCACACGCTGGGGCAGGCTGACCTCGCGGGTGCGGTCCAGGAGGTCGTCGCGGATCCACCACGAGCCCTTGAGAAGCAGCTCCAGATCGGCCACGCCCAGCCACTGGATGCCACAGGTCCACAGCTCGGGCTGGCGGATCAGGCCCATCAGCGTGGCGTAGCCGCCGTAGCTGGCGCCCATGAGGCAGGCGCGCTCACCGGCCAGGCCCTTGCTCTGTGCGTGTTTCAGGGCATCGGCCAGGTCGTCCTGCATGGCGCGGCCCCATTGGCCATAGCCGGCGATCTCGTGGTCCAGCCCGTAGCCGTCGCTGCCACGGAACTCGGGCTCGATCACCACATAGCCACGCGCGGCCAGCCACTGCACCATCGGGTCCCAGTGCCAGTGGCCGCCGCGCACCCAGGGCCCGCCATGCACCATCACCACCGCGGGTGGGCGGGCCTGCGCCGGCAGGCCGACCGGGCGGGTGATCCACACCGGCAGCTCGCGGCCGTCGCGCGCGCGGATGCGCTCGAACTGCTTGTCGGCCATGGCCGCGACCGGAATGTCGGGTCGAGACACCTGCAGCAGGCGCAACGCGTTGCGGCCGCTCTCGCCGTCACGCCACAACCACACGCGCCCCGGGTCGCGGGCCGAAGTGGAGTGCACCAGCACCACGCGATCCGGGTGCTCGCAGCGCGCGCAGATCAGTCGGTTGGACCACTCGGGCAGCAGCGCGTCGACCCGGGCCTGCAGCGCGCGCATCGCGGGGTCATGCCAGACGCTGGTCGGGCCGTCTGTCTCGAGGTGCACGCCCAGCAGGCGCTGTCCCTGGCTGTCAAAGACCAGTTCGGGCGCCATGTCGAAGCCGGGCGCCTCGACCAGGCTGGTGGGCGACGGGCGCCCCGCCGCAAAGTCGTAGCGGCCCAGGGCCCGCCACCGGCCCGCCCCATGACGCTGGATCAGGTAGAGCGCCCCGCTCGCATCGACGGCCTCGGGCACGAAGGGCAGTTCGTCCGGAGCGGCCTCGGCCAGCTGGCGCCAGCCGGCATCCCCGGTGCCGCGCCAATGCACCGAACTGCGCTGATCGCGCAGCGCCAGGGCGGCGCGCGGCACGCCCTGCGGGTCGAACCACCAGGCTCTGACGTGGCTGGGGGCACCACGCAGGTCCATCTCGCGCGTGCGGCCGGTGGCGGTGTTCAGCCACATCGGCTCCACCCGGCCGGCCTGCCACTGGCCGATGATCACGTCGTCGCCCTGGCCCGGCACCACCGCCAGCAGGAAGTGGTTCCAGTTCAGCAAGGTGTCCCGGGTTCTGCCATCGACGACAAAGGGCGTGCCACGGCGCCGCACCAGTTGCTGGTAGCCACTGCCATCGGCCCGGGTCGAGTACAGCCCAGGCGCGTAGTGCTGGTCGCCGCTGCCTTCCTGGTAGTCGGTGGCACTGAAGACCAGCCGCTCGTCATGCACCCAATGGAATCGGCCGATGTCAGCATCGGAGAACCCGGCCACCCAGCGCACGGCCATGCTGCCGGTCAGGTCCATCACCGCCAGGCCGACGCGCTCGCGCCTGGCGCTGGTGGTGAAGGCCAGCTGGCGCCCCGATGGCGACAGGCGGAGGTCGACGATGGCGGGGCGCTCGAAGAAGCGCTCGATGGGCACCGGTGGATCGGCGGCCCGCGCCGGACCCATCAGCGTGCCCGCCGACAGGGCCAGACAGGCCACCGTTCGCCGTATGGTCATGGTCATGCTCCCCTCAAGTCCGAGATGCTCGCACGCCGAGCCCGTTGGCCACCCGGGGCTGATGCCGGTTCATCCTCCCGATCGGGGACAGCAGGGCCTGCGCCAGACGGATGCGAGCAGCCCGTCACGGTCAGGCCCTACGGCGCCGCCACCGGCAGATGCCGCGCCAGGAAGGCATCGACGCGCCGCGCAAAGTCGATCTGGTTGGCCTCCAGTCCCCAGCCATGGCCTTCGACGGGGTAGACCACCCACTCGGGCCCATGGCCGGCCTTGCGCAGCGCGTCGCGCATGCGCTCGCCATGGACCAGAGGCACGCGGCGATCCTTCTCGCCGTAGGCCATCAGCAGCGGCGCCTTGATCAGCGCCGCGTGGCGCACCGGGTTGAT
>JAFLDI010000118.1 GCA_017302485.1 Burkholderiales bacterium
CGTGAAGTCGCTGCTGCTCGGCCCGCCGGGTGTGGAGCCGCTGGTCGACCCCGAAGCCGCGCAGGCGGACTTCGATGCCACGTGCGGGCACATGGCCAGGCTGCTGGACCTGACATCCATCGTGGCCCGGTTCGACGGCCAGACGCGCAGCTGGGGGGGCGCCGTCACCGCGGCCCAGGCTAGGCGGCTGGCCGCGTTGCCCTGTCTGCGGGAGGGCGGGCGCGTGGAGGCCCTGGAGTCGCTGGCCGCGGTGCAGCCCGGACTGAGGCGGCTGGCGCCAGGCATCGCCGGCATGCTCGCCCTGCCACTCGGCGCCCAGGGCCGTGACTGCGTGATGCTGCTGCGCGACGAGGTGGTCCGACACGTCACGTGGGCCGGCGACCCCGGGCAAACGGTGTCGCGTCAGCGAGGGCGTTTGTGCCCGCGCGAGAGCTTCGAAAGCTGGCGCGAGGCCGTGCGCTGGCACTGCGAGCCGTGGACCGCTGCCGACATCGATCTGGCCGAGGCCCTGCGGGCACGCCTGCTCGAGTGCGTGCTCAGCCGGCGGGAGCACAGGGCGCTGAATACCGCCCGCCATGCGGCGCAGCAGCAGGCCCTGCTGGTGCGCGAGCTCAACCATCGCGTGCGCAACATGCTGGGCCTCATCAAGGGGCTGGTGCAGCAGACGGCGCGCAGTGCGGCGTCGGTGGACGACCTGGCCGAACGGTTGCACGACCGCGTGCAGGCGCTGTCCCACGCGTACACCCGCATCGAGCGGGCGCAGTGGAGGCCGACGGCACTGCAGACCCTGCTGGCCGAGGAGATCGGCGCCTTCGCCGAGCCCGGCCAGGTCACGCTGCAAGGGCAGGCCGTGAGCCTGTCGCCCAACGCCTACCTGTCGTTTGCGCTGGTGATCCACGAGATGGCGACGAACGCTCGCAAGTACGGGGCGTTGTCGGGCGCCGCCGGGCGGCTCGACGTGACCTGGGGCGTCGACGCAGCAGGCGCGCTCGTCATCGACTGGCGGGAGAGCGGCGTGCCGGGTGTGACGCCGCCGCGGCACCGTGGCTTCGGCACCCGGGTCATCGCACAGGCCCTGCAGCACGCCCTGGGCGGAGCGGCCCGCCTGGATTTCCAGCCCGACGGGTTGCGCGCCCGCCTTCGGGTTCAGCGCGGCTTCGCCGCTGGTGTCAGCACGCAGGTGCCGGTGCCGGTGGCGGCACGCGCCCTGCCGACGGCCGTGGCGCCGAACCGGGTGCTGGTGGTCGAGGACGACCCCGTGATCGCCATCCTGGCCGAGGAGTCTTTGCACCAGCTGGGGGTGGCGCAGGTCGACGTGGCGGGCAACCGTGAAGAGGCGCTGGCCCTGCTGGCCGCGCGGCATTTCGACCTGGCGATGCTCGATGTCAACCTGGGTGACCACACCAGCGAAGCCGTGGCCCATCGACTGACGGAGTTGCAGGTGCCGATGATCGTGGCCACCGGGTACTCGGAGGACGACGCCTTGCCCGACGTGCTGCGGGGCTGCCCGCACCTTTGCAAGCCCTACGGCATGGCCGACCTGCAGCGGGTGCTGGGCGAGGTGCCGAGGAGCTGAGCCGCAAGGCAGCTTGGCGGAGGGAGCGGGATTCGAACCCGCGGTGGGCTGTTAACCCACACACGCTTTCCAGGCGTGCGACTTAAACCACTCATCCATCCCTCCGCAGGGACAGCCGCGCATTCTAGCCCATGATGCGCGCGCGAAGCCACGGCCTGTCACCGAACGGCCCTACACTGCGCACTTCGCGTTTTCCCCTGGCCCACCGGACGAGCCCATGCAGCGCTTTCACTTTCCAGTCGTCATCATCGACGAGGACTTCCGCTCCGAGAACACGTCGGGCCTGGGTATCCGGGCGCTGGCCGAGGCGATCGAGAAGGAAGGCTTCGAGGTCGTGGGCGTCACCAGCTACGGCGATCTGAGCCAGTTCGCCCAGCAGCAAAGCCGTGCCAGCGCCTTCATCCTGTCCATCGACGACGAGGAGTTCACCCCCGGACCTGAGTTGGACCCGGCGGTGCTGAACCTGCGCAAGTTCATCAGCGAGATCCGCTTTCGCAACGCGGACATCCCGATCTACCTGTACGGTGAGACGCGCACCAGTCAGCACATCCCGAACGACATCCTGCGCGAACTGCACGGCTTCATCCACATGTTCGAGGACACGCCGGAGTTCGTGGCCCGCCACATCATCCGCGAGGCCAAGAGCTACCTCGACGGGCTGGCGCCACCGTTCTTCCGTGCGCTGATGGACTATGCGCAGGACGGCTCGTACTCGTGGCACTGCCCTGGGCATTCCGGCGGTGTGGCCTTCCTGAAGAGCCCCATCGGGCGCATGTTCCACCAGTTCTTCGGCGAGAACATGCTGCGCGCGGACGTCTGCAACGCGGTGGAGGAACTCGGCCAGTTGCTGGACCACACCGGTCCGGTGGCCGCCAGCGAGAAGAACGCCGCGCGGATCTTCAACGCCGACCACTGCTTCTTCGTCACCAACGGCACCAGCACCAGCAACAAGATGGTCTGGCACCATACTGTGGCGCCGGGCGACGTGGTGCTGGTGGATCGCAACTGCCACAAGTCCATCCTGCACTCGATCATCATGACCGGTGCGGTGCCGGTGTTTCTGACCCCCACCCGCAACCACTACGGCATCATCGGACCGATCCCCGAGAGCGAGTTCAGCCGCGAGTCGATCCAGCAGAAGATCGCCCGCCACCCATTGCTGCAGGGCGTCGATGCCGGGGCGGTGAAGCCGCGCATCCTCACCGTCACCCAGAGCACCTACGACGGCGTGCTCTACAACACCGAAACCATCAAGTCCATGCTGGATGGCTGGGTCGACACGCTGCATTTCGATGAAGCCTGGCTGCCACACGCCGCCTTCCACAAGTTCTATGGCACCTTTCATGCCATGGGCAAGGGCCGCGCGCGACCCAGGCAGGCGCTGGTTTACGCCACCCAGTCCACCCACAAACTGCTGGCCGGCATCAGCCAGGCCTCGCAGGTGCTGGTGCAGGACGCCCAGCAGCAGAAGCTGGACAGGCACCTCTTCAACGAGGCCTACCTGATGCACACCTCCACCTCGCCGCAGTACGCGATCATCGCCAGCTGCGACGTGGCCGCCTCGATGATGGAGCCCCCTGGTGGCACGGCCCTGGTCGAGGAGAGCCTGCGCGAGGCGCTGGACTTCCGGCGGGCGATGCGCAAGGTCGATGAAGAGTACGGCCAGGACTGGTGGTTCCAGGTCTGGGGGCCGGATCGGCTGGCCGAAGAGGGCATCGGGCGTGCCTCTGACTGGATGCTGCACGCCAACGAGACCTGGCACGGCTTTGGCCCGCTGGCCGAAGGCTTCAACATGCTGGACCCGATCAAGTCCACTTTGATCACCCCGGGGCTGGATGTCGACGGCCGCTTCGCCGAGACGGGCATCCCCGCCAGCATCGTCACCAAGTTCCTGGCCGAGCACGGGGTGGTGGTCGAGAAGACCGGCCTGTACTCCTTCTTCATCATGTTTACCATCGGCATCACCAAGGGCCGCTGGAACACTCTGCTGACGGCGCTGCAGCAGTTCAAGGACGACTACGACCGCAACCAGCCGTTGTGGCGGATCATGCCGGAGTTCTGTCAGGCCAACCCGCGCTACGAGCGCATGGGCCTGCGAGACCTGTGCCAGAGCGTGCACGAGGCCTATGCCCAGGGTGACATCGCCCGGTTGACCACAGAGGTCTATCTGACTGAGTTGGAGCCGGCCATGAAACCCAGCGACGCCTACGCCTGCATCGCTCACCGCAGCACCGAGCGGGTCGAGATCGACGCGCTGGAGGGCCGGGTCACCACGGCCATGCTGACACCGTACCCGCCGGGCATTCCGCTGGTCATCCCGGGTGAGCGATTCAACCGCAAGGTGGTCGACTACCTGCGCTTCACGCGGGAGTTCAATGCCCAGTTCCCGGGCTTTGGCGCCGATGTGCATGGCCTGGTGGCCGAGCAAGGGCCCGACGGCCGCAGCCGCTACTTTGTCGACTGTGTGCGCTGACACGGGCGCGGCAGCTCAAGCCCGCCGCTGACCGGCCGATAAACGGCGTCGAGGGCCTGCCGAGGGTGGGCCGGAACGCCTGAATGAAAGCCGCCCACTGGACGACTGCGCTCGACGAGCCTCTGCCGCGACCCGGTACCACCTGGTGGCGCCGTTGGTGGCGCCGCGCGACGACCGACGGGGCTGGTCTGCTGGCCACCGATGCGTTGACCGGGCTGCCGGACCGCGACGGTCTGCTGGCGCAGGCCCTGGCGCTTCAGGTGCGCGCCCGGCAGCTGGATGCCGCTCGGCCGATGGGCCTGCTGTTGATCGAGTTCGACGACACCCCCGCGCTGGTGGCACAGCATGGCGTGGCGGTCGCCGAGTCCGCCGTGCAGGCCATGTCGATGGCCCTGCGTCGGGGCATCCGCCAGGGGGACCTGATCGGTCGCTGGGCGGCGGGAGCGTTCATGGTGGTCCTGCCCCCAGTCGATCCGCGTGAACTGCGGCTGATCGGCGAGCGTCTGCGTGCCGCGGCGATGACTTGTGAACTGCGGGCATCGGATGGCAGCCTGGTGCCTCTTTCCGTCCATGTGGGCGCCAGCAGCGCAGCACTGGATGAGCCGCTCGGTGCGGCCCTGGCGCGCAGCGAACTGGCCCTGCAGAACGCCGCGCCTCGCATGGGGCGCAGCGAGCGGGTCAGCGTGGTGCTGCGATGAGCCGCCCGGGCCAAGCGCTCATTCGCCTTCGCCGCCTCCCGGCGTCATGTGGCTGAAGCCACCGTCGACGTACAGCACCTCGGCATTGACGCCGCCGGCCAGGTCGGACAGCAGAAAGGCCGTTGCGTTGCCGACCTCGTCGATCGTGATGTTGCGGTGCAGTGGCGCATGCTCGGCAAACTGGCTGAGCTTCTTGCCGAAGTTGGCGATGCCCGAGGCGGCCAGGGTCTTGATCGGGCCCGCTGACACGCCATTGACGCGGATGTCCTTCTCGCCCAGCGAGTACGCCAGGTAACGCACCGACGCTTCCAGCGAGGCCTTGGCCAAACCCATGGTGTTGTAGTCCGGTACCCGGCGGGCGGCGCCCAGGTAGGACATGGTGACCAGCGA
This sequence comes from Burkholderiales bacterium, assembly GCA_017302485.1. Lineage (GTDB taxonomy): Bacteria > Pseudomonadota > Gammaproteobacteria > Burkholderiales > Burkholderiaceae_C > Ideonella. The sequence goes on from JAFLDI010000118.1 coordinate 5,138, forward strand.
GGACTTCGGGCGCAGCAGCGGCAGCGCCGCCTTGGCCATGGCCGGGAAGCTGTAGGCCGAGATCTCATGGGCGATGCGGAAGGACTCGCGGGACAGGCCATTCAGGAAATCCCCGCCGATCGACTCGCGCGGTGCGAAGGCGATGGCATGGACGAAGCCGTCAAACTGCCCCCATCGCTCGCCCAGCGTGGCGAAGGCCTGGGCGATCTGCTCGTCGCTGGCGACATCCATCTCGACCGTCAGGTCGGAGCCGAACTCCTTGGCGAAATCGGTGATGCGCTCCTTGAAACGCTCGCCCTGGTAGCTGAAGGCCAGCTCGGCGCCTTCGCGGTGACAGGCACGCGCAATGCCATAGGCGATGGAGCGGTTGTTCAGCAGGCCGGTGATCAGCAGACGTTTGCCGGCAAGAAATCCCATGATGGCTCCGAAGTCGGTGTTCTCAAGCCCGCGATTCTGGCATGGCAGGGGCGAATCGGTGAACGCGTCTTGAAGCGGTCAAAAGCTCAGGCTACAATCCGACTTTCGCTAGATTTGCACGGGTGGGCGGATTTCTTCCAGCCCATTTTTTTTGCTTGAGCATCTGGTGGGCCATCGGGCTGTGTGTACCACAGCCGTTCGGGGCCCGAGGTGACAGGCTGAAAGTGTCCGGCGGCGGGTGGGCAATGGGTCTGCCAGCTGCGCGGGGCGAACGGAAAGGATTGCTGGCCCTGATGAACTGGATGCAAGCTGTCGAGAAGACAGTGACCGGACTGCAGTATGAGCTTGTCGACGTGGAGCGTTCGGCAGGTGGTTTGCTGCGCGTCACCATCGACCGCATCCCGGGCCAGACCTACCCGTCTGGTGACCACGAGTTCGTCACGGTCGAGGATTGCGAAGCGGTGACCCGCCAGCTGCAGTACCTGCTGGAGGTCGAGAACGTCGACTATGCCCGGCTCGAGGTGTCCTCGCCAGGGCTTGACCGGCCGCTGAAGACGCCGGCGCACTTCGCTCGCTTCGTGGGCGAGCCGGTCCAGATCACGCTCAAGCTGCCCTTCCAGGGGCGCAAGAAGTACCAGGGTACGCTGCTGGCCGCCGATGCGGGCGAAGGCTGGCGCCTGGTGTTCACCGAAGGCAAGGTCGAGCAGGCGCTCGATTTCAGCTTCGATGAGATCCGCGAAGCCCGGCTGGTGCCGGTGCTTGATTTCAAGGGGCGCCGCAAGGCCGCCCCGGCGCCCGCAGCGCCAGCCGATACGACTGACGGAGGTCAACAAGAATGAACCGCGAAATGCTGATGTTGGTGGATGCGATCTCGCGCGAGAAGAGCGTGGATCGCGAGGTCGTCTTCGGTGCGGTGGAAGCCGCGCTGGCCTCCGCGACCAAGAAGCTCCATGGTGGCGAGGTCGACATCCGCGTCACCGTCGACCGTGAGACCGGCGAATACGAGACCTTCCGCCGCTGGCTGGTGGTGCCCGACGCCGCGGGTCTGCAGAACCCCGACGCCGAGGAGCTGTTGTCCGAGGCCCGCGAGCAGATCGCCGAGCTGGAGGAGGGCGATTACATCGAGACCTCGATCGAGTCGGTGCCGATCGGCCGCATCGGCGCACAGGCCGCCAAGCAGGTGATCCTGCAGAAGATCCGCGACGCTGAGCGCGAGCAACTGCTCAACGACTTCCTCTCGCGCGGCGAGAAGATCATGGTCGGCACGGTCAAGCGACTGGACAAGGGCGACATCATCGTCGAGTCCGGCCGCGTCGAAGGCCGCCTCAAGCGCGGCGAGATGATCTCCAAGGAGAATCTGCGCAGCGGCGACCGCGTGCGGGCCTTCATCCTGGGCGTGGACACCCAAGCCCGAGGCCCACAGATCATGTTGTCGCGCTCTGCGCCGGGTTTCATGGTCGAGTTGTTTGCCCAGGAAGTCCCCGAGATTGAACAGGGCCTGCTGGAGATCAAGAGCTGCGCCCGCGACTCGGGCAGCCGCGCCAAGATCGCCGTGGTCTCGCACGACAAGCGGGTCGACCCGATCGGCACCTGTGTCGGCGTGCGCGGCTCGCGCGTCACCGCGGTCACCAATGAGCTGGCTGGCGAGCGGGTGGACATCGTGCTGTGGTCGGACGATCCGGCGCAGTTCGTCATCGGCGCGCTGGCACCGGCCAACGTGCAGTCGATCGTGGTGGACGAGGAGCGCCACGCGATGGACGTGGTGGTGGACGAGGAGAATCTCGCCATCGCCATTGGCCGCGGTGGCCAGAACGTGCGCCTGGCCTCCGAGCTGACCGGCTGGCGCATCAACATCATGACGGCCGAGGAGTCGGCCGCCAAGCAGGCCGAAGAGAGCGATTCGGTGCGCAAGCTCTTCGTCGACAAGCTTGACGTCGACGAGGAAGTGGCCGAGCTGCTGATCCAGGAGGGCTTCACCAGCCTGGAGGAGGTGGCCTACGTGCCGCTGCAGGAGATGCTGGAGATCGAAGGCTTCGACGAGGACACCGTCGCCGAGTTGCGCACCCGAGCCAAGGATGCGCTGCTGACGATGGAGATCGCCCGCGAGGAGAAGGTGGACGAGGTGTCGCAGGACCTGCGCGACCTGGAAGGCCTGACCGCGGACTTGATTGCGCGTCTGGCCGACGGCGGCGTGCACACCCGCGACGACCTGGCCGATCTGGCAGTGGACGAACTGACCGAGATGACCGGCGTCGATGAGGCCCAGGCCAAGGCGCTGATCATGAAGGCCCGCGAACACTGGTTCAACGCCTGAGCGACCCCTCCCTCAGACACACGCCCGACCGACCCGGCCCCAGAATTCAAGGAACAACAAGCATGGCAGTGACCACCGTCGCCCAACTCGCAGCCGAGCTCAATCGGCCCGCCGCGACGCTGTTGGAGCAGTTGCAATCGGCCGGCGTGGCGAAGCAATCGGCCGACGACGCCCTCACCGAAACCGACAAGGAGCGCCTGCTGGACTTCCTGCGCACCTCGCACGGCACCGCCAGTGGCGACCGCAAGAAGATCACCCTGACGCGCAAGTCGACCTCCGAGATCAAGCAGGCGGATGCCTCTGGCAAGGCGCGCACGATCCAGGTCGAGGTTCGCAAGAAGCGCACCTTTGTCAAGCGCGACGACCTGCCCGGCGCACCGGTCGAGGATGCCGCCGCCCAGGAGGCCGTCGAGCTGGCCCGCCGCGAGGAGGAAGCCCGTGCCCAGGCCGAGCTGATCCGCCAGCAGGAAGAGGCTCTGGCCGAGCAGCGACGTCAGCGCGAGGAGCGTGAGCGCCCAGGGGTACTTGCGCAGCACGGTCTCGAGAACGGCCCAGAGTCGTTGCATCGGCTTGCTCGAGGGTCTCTGCGTGCTTCGTGCCAGCGCTCGGGAGCGCGTCGGTGTGCGTAGCGCTGCGGTTGGGGCGGGGGCGGTTTGCGGCCCGGCGGAGACTTTTTCGATCTTCTTCGGCGCGGCGGGATCTTCGGCGGTGGTTTCGCTCTTGCCGTGCGAACGCTTCAGGAACCC
>JAFLDI010000119.1 GCA_017302485.1 Burkholderiales bacterium
CGGCGCGCTGGCGCTGGCGTCGCCCACGCGCGCCGCCCGGCCTTCGCGCAGGTTCTCGAAGCTGCCGGCCAGCACCACCTGACCGGCATTCAGGCCTTGCAGGACCTCAACCTGTCCGGTGGACGGGTCGCGCCGGCCGGTCACCACCGTGCGGCGAATCAACTGATCCTTCTCCAGCGCCCAGACATACTCCTGCCCCGACGCCGTGCCCACGGCGGTGGACGGCACGGCCAGCGAAGCCTGCTCGGCCGGCAATTCCACCCGGGCCAGTGCGAACTGGCCGGCGCGCCAGCGCTCGTCCGGATTGGCAAGGCTCACGGTGACCTGGATCGAGCGTGCGCCGGCATCCACCGACGGGGCAATGCGGGCGAGCTGCCCTTCCACGGCGCGGGTGTCACCTTCGATCAGCAGCCGAACCGTCATGCCGGGGCGCAGTCGGGCGATGTCGCGCGTGCCCACGCTGCCAGCCATCTCCAGCGTGCGCAGGTCCACCAGTGTCAGCAGCGGCTGCTCGGCTGCCACCTTCTCGCCCGGCAAGGCGTGCCGCTTGGCGACGATGCCGTCGATCGGCGCGACCAGTGCGGCGTCGCGCATGGCCACACGCACCGATTCGACCTGGGCCTGCGCTGCGCCCAGCTGGGCTCTGGCGGTCTCAAATGCGGCGCGCGAATTGTCCAGGGCGATCGGCGAGATGAACTGCTGGTCGGCCAGCCGCTGGTTGGAGGCGTGGGTGCGTTCGGCCTGGGCCAGCGTGGCCTGCGCCGAAGCGACCAGGGCCTGCCGTTCCTGCAACCGGGCGCCCAGGTCGGCCAGATCCACGGTGCCTAGGGCTTGGCCGCGCCGCACCCGGCTGCCCTCGGACACGGCCAGCGACAGCAGTGTCCCTGCCGCCTTGGCCTTGACCGTGGCGGTGTTGGGCGACACCAGCGGGCCGGAGAAGGTGATCACCTGGGCCAGCGACAGCATCTGCACCGTGGCCACCTCCTTGGGGGCGAACACCAGGGGCGGCGGCGGCGCGTCCTTCTTGTCGGCCGCCTTGGCGGCCTGCTGGCTCTGCCACCACACGCCGGCGCCGCCCAGCACCACCAGTGCCACAGCGCCCACCATCCATTTCTTGCCTGACCGCATCCTCGTCCCCTGTGCCCGGCCGACCATCGACCGCCTGATTGCCCTTGTGAGGCGTGGCGCAGTGTAGGGGCTGCAGGATGTCCCGGTGCGGCGCCCGACGAACGGCGTCCGACGCCGATGAACTGCAGCCGGAACCGACGAAACGGGGAACCCGGTTGGGACCGGGTCAGACGGCGGCTTCGGCCACCCGCGGCGTCGGTGTGGGCGCGGATTCGGCCCGGACCATGCCGCCGGCGGGCGGTGACCCGGCGCCGCCACGGTAGACGCCGACGCCCAGGAAGGCGCCGTCGCCCAGGTCGATCACCCAGGCGCTCTTGCGGCTCGATCCGCTCAGGTCAGCCAGTGTGAACTCGTACTCGACCCAGCCGCCCCCCTGCTCAGCCGTCGCGCGACCGGCCTGCAGCAGATGCTCGGCAGCGCCGGGCGGCAGACCCGGGATGTCCAGCACGCAGCGCCCTACCCGGCCGGGATCGTTGCCGCAGGCCAGGTAATGACCTTCGGCGTCAAGGGCAAAGACATAGAGGTCGCGATCGAGGAAGGCCCCGTCAGGACGGTGGAACTCCTCGGCGGCCTTGCTCCAGCCCACCTCGGCCACGCGCCGCCGAGCCGCCTCGCACAGCGCCCGCGCCTCATCGGCCGTGCCCTGGCGCAACCGGAAGGCCGCCACCGAGGACTGCAGCGCCTCTGACTGCCGAACCATGGCACGCGATGCGTCCTCGGTGGCCAGCACGCTGCGGGCGTACTCGTCGCCCAGGGCCTGAAGCGCCTGGACTTCATTGTTGACTTCCGACAGGGCATCCGCCTGCCGTTCAGCAGCCTGCCCGATGTCGTGCACCCGCCTGGCCATGGTGACGATGCCTTGCCCCATGCCGTCCAGGGCCTGGCTGATGCCGCCGATGCGTCCGGCCGACTGGTCGGCGTCATCGACGATGCGCTCGATGGTCTCGCGCACCTCTCCGGCCGCCTCGGCGCAACGCAGGGCCAGTTGACGGATCTCCGCGGCCACCACCGAGAAGCCGCGGCCGCTGTCGCCCGCCCGAGCCGCCTCCACCGACGCATTGAGCGCCACCAGGTTGGTCTGGAAGGCGATCTCGTCGATCACCCCGTTGATCTCGGCCACGCGACGCGAACTGTCCTGCAGGGCGGCCGCGGTGCTGGTGGCCTGTCGCATCAGGTCGCTGCTGTCGGTGGCACGCTCCTCCAGTCGCCGGCACATCTGCCCAAGGTCGGCCACGGCGTCAGCAGTCAGGCGCACCTCGTCACCCAACCGGCCCACATCGCGCACCGAACCCGTCAGTCGCTCGGTCTGGCGCTCATTGCGGGCCGCCAGGTTCAAAGCCTCGTTGGCCACCTGGGCCCCGCTCTCCCGCACCCGGACGGCAGTGGTACGGATCTCGGCCACCATCGCCGACATGCGCTGGCCCATGCGATCGACCCGCCGCCCCAGCGCGGACAGCTCGTCACCACCCGGAACGTCGACGCGGTATCCCAGGTCGCCATCGGCGATCGCCCGGATGGCGGCACTCAGGGCGACGAAGGACTGGACCAGCCCCGCGCGCAGCAAGAGCACCGTCACAGCCACCAGCAACAGCCAGACGACCGCCGCAACGGCCATCGTCAGCAACTCGCGCCGCGCTGCAGCGTACTCGGCGCGCGACGCCTGCAACTGGGCCTCGAGCAAAGCCACCTCGGTCGTGCCCAGTTGCTGCAGCAGTGGCCTGCTGCGGGCAGTCAGATCGACCTGAGCAGCCACACCGTCCGGATCCTGCAGAGCCGCATCGGCATCCCGGACATAGGCACGCAGCGACAGTCGAGCCTGCGACCAGGCTGGCGACTGGATGCCCTGGGCGCCCAGCAGCACATCGATGCGCTGATCGATCGACTCGGCGTCCCGATCCAGCACCTGCAGCTGAGTGCGCAGCGCCGATCGCTCGCCGTCGGTCATGTCGGGCATCTGACCCGGCGTCAACCGGGAGGCCAACTGGCTGACGGCATCCTGCAAGACAGGCAGCAGGCTCGTCGACAAGGTCAGGCGCAGCGACTCGGCGGCGCTGCCCGATTCGAGCATGCCGGTGTCGCGGGCCACACGCAGGGACAAGCGCTGCAGACCGACCAGCAGGGCCGCCCGCGTCTCACCGGACGCCGGCGCCGCGCGGCCTTGCAACCGAGCTCGCAGGCCAAGCCACGAGGCCTCGAGATCCGGCTCCTGCAGCGCGGCCAGGGCATTGTCGAGGTCCGCCAGATCAGCGGGGTCGATTGAGGCGTCCAGGCTCAACTGGGCCTTCAGAAGTCTCTCGGTCACCGTCAAGCCGTCCAGGCGGTGCGCCAGCCGCTCGACATCCATGGCCGTGTGGCGCAGCGCAGCCGTCAGCAGAAACAGCAGCGGCAAACCCAGCACCAGCAACATCAGCCCCAGCTTGGCGTACAACCCCAGACGCTGCGTCAGTGAGACACCCCGAGCCCAGATAGAAGACAGCATCGTGTGCCCCTCAGCCGAAGACAAAGTGCTGCATCGAGCGCTTCAGGTGATCGCCCTGCTCCCGCAATCCGGCCGACGCCTGCGCGAGCTGCTCCACCATGCGGGCGTTGCCGCCGGCCGACTCCTCGACCTGCCGGGTGATACCGACCACCTCGCTGGACTGGTCGCGTCCAGCCTGCGTCAGGCGGACGATGTCACCCATGATCGCGCTGACCTCGCCAACCCGCTCGTCGGTCTTGCGCACGCTCTCGCCCACCCGCTCGGTCAGCAGGTTGCCATGGGCAATCTCGTCGACCGACGCCTTGACGATCTCGGCAATCTTGTGCGCCGCTGACTCGCTGCGCTGAGCCAGTTGTCGCACCTCCTGCGCCACTACGGCAAAGCCCTTGCCGGCCGTACCCGCACGGGCGGCCTCGACCGAGGCGTTGAGCGACAGCAGCCGGGTCTGGTGGGCCACCGACTCGACCAGCATGACCACTCGCCCGATCTCGCGACTCTTGGCCTGCAGGCCGCTCATGCAGTTGGCCAGCTCCTGGGCAGCCCGCCGGCTGCGATGGGCATCGGTGCGCACCTCACGCATGTGTGCGGCGATGCGGTCGACCTCGCTGCCTGCCCGGTTCATCGCCTCCATCGAGGATCGGGCACGCTGCCCCACATCCTCGATCGAGCGCTGGATATCTCCTGTCCGCCCGTTCAGACCAGCGTTGCCTACGGCCACCTCGCGTGACGCGAAGGACACCGCTGCCACGCCCTGCGTCACCGCCTCGAACAGCGTGGACATGCGGTGGGTCGAGGTCGCCAGGGCGGTCAGCGCCTGCCCCACTTCGTCACTGCCACGTGCCTCAGGCTTTTCGCTGAGGTCACCCTTGGCCAGTGCGTCCACACGCATGCCCAGCTCGGCCAGGCCTCCACCCACCACCTTGACCACACACACCAGCAGGTAGGCCATCACCGCCAGGCAGCCCAGCACCGACAGCATCCCCTTGAGCATGGCTGCGCGTGTCTGGTCCAGGCGCTGCTGCTGTGTTCGCGCAGCCAGATCCAGCAACTGCCCGTACAGCCCGCTCGCCAGAATCTGTGAGGCACGTGCCTGGCGCAGGAAGCCAGCGGCGTCCATGCCCATCGCCCGCGTGACGTCCGCCTCTGAACCGGCCACCAGACCCACAGTCACCAGGCGCCTGGCCAGCGCGCCGAAGCCGGTGAGCTGATCAATCGAGCGCCGCAGGTCTGCCGCATCGGCCAGCCCGCTGCTGCTGAGGGCATCCAGATGCCTGCGCAGTCCATCGAGCTCGCCGAGCATCACCACGGTGCTCTCGAGCAGTCGCATCGCGTGCCCAGGACGTCCTTCCTCGGCATACACGCGCAGGCCGGGCCGCTCGCTGCGCCACAGGTGATGGGTGATCAGAGGCATCGCATCGAGTGCGCCGATATGGATGGCAAAGGCAGCTCGCTGATCGTGCAGCGCCGCACCACCTTCACCCAACACCGCCGAGCGAAACATGTCCAACCCCGCCTGCACCTCCATCAAGGCCACGTACTTGGCCGGCGGCTGCCCGGCTGCGCCAGGGCGCATGTCCGCCACCAGCGCCTGCAGGACGTGGTCATCGTCGCGCAGCACGTGCAAGGCGTCGCGCAGGCGCGCCGCGGCTTCAGGCGCGCGGGACAACACCGAGCGCAGGCCCTGCGCGGCCTGCTGAGCGCCGGCCAGGGCTGGTGCGACGGCATCGCGGGCGGCCGAGTCGCTGTCAGCGTCGAACATGGCCGAGCCCAGGCGGCCCAAGGCCATGTGTTCGTCGGCCACCGCGCGGTAGATCGTCAGGGCCGTGACCGAGCGCTGCAGATCACGCCACTGGGTCCAGCCCGAGAAGGTCAACTGGGCCACCAGCAGCGCCAGCGGCAAGGCCAGGGAAACCAGCAGCAGCAGCATCTTGCTGCGAAAGCGCAGGTTCTGCAGCAGCCGCACGCCGGGTCCCCACAGGCCGTGGTAGCGCAGCAGATGCAGCGGCTCGATCCGGCCCTTGTGGCGGCGCCGGCGCAGGCCCGAAAGTTGTTTGAGATCGATCATGCGTGTGGCGCGGATGACGGAGAGATCCCCGTGCGCGTGACAGGCCATCACACGGCGAGAACCGATGAACGCATCCTAGGCAGGCGACTGACCACCCATGGAAGAAAGAACACACGCTTTTCGGCCCTGATCGGACGATCGATGCCCGGGTGCGGCCTACACACTGGCCAGCATTGGTCGATCTAAAGCCGGGTTGCATAGACCCTGCCCATCCACCGGAGCCTTTTCGCATGCACCTTCCCTCCTCGTCAGGTGATCACGCTGTCGACAACACCAGCGTGTCGACCCGCGCCGCGACCTGGCAGCCATGGCTACCCGGACTGGCCCTGAGTGCAGCCCTCGGCCTGGGCAGCACCCTGAGCCCTCAGCAACCGGCTCTGCTGGCGCTGAGTGCAGGCGCCTGCCTGGCTATCGGCTGGCTCTGGCAGCGCAGGGCCCCGTCCCGCCAGGTCGCCGCCGTCCAGGCGCCTGTCGCCATCAGCGCCACCGGCCCCACTCAGGCAGGTGGCCTGACCCGTCAGATCGTCCCGGTCTGGCGACGCAATGTCGACGGCGCCCGGCTGCACGCCGAACAAAGCATGTCGGCGCTGGTCGAGAGCTTTGCCGAGATCGCCGCACAGCTCGATCAGGCGCTGCAATCCGGCACCCAGGCCCCCCGCCTGGATGCTGCGTCTATCGATCAACTGCTCGACAGCCACCGCGACGAGCTTGAGACCCTGCTCGCCTCCACCCGTGCCATCACCCAGCTGAAGGACGAGTTGCTGGGCGGACTGTCCGAGCTGGGCGGCACGCTCGACCAGATGACCTCGCTCAGCAAGGAAGTCCAGACCATCAGCCGTGCCACCCACCTGCTGGCGCTGAATGCCTCGGTCGAGGCCCAGCGTGCCGGCTCCGGCGCCGGCGCCCACGCGGGTCAGGGCTTTGCCGTGGTGGCCCAGGAGGTCCGTCAACTGGCCGACCAGTCGCGTCAGGCGGGTGCGGCGCTGGGTCGCCACCTGGCACATATGCAGGCCAAGGTCCAGGGCCTGCGCCGCCACGGGCAGTCGGTTGACACGACCGAAGACGAACTGCGCCTGCAGGCCGAACAAGGCGCCCGCGCCGTGCTGCAGGCCCTGCTGGTGGGCATCGAGGATGTCGCCCGTTCGCAGCGCACGCTGCACGAGGCCGGGCACCAGGTCCAGCAGGAGGTCGAACAGATCCTCGTCAACCTTCAGGCGCAGGACCGACTGAGCCAGATGCTGGTCTCGGTGACCGATGACATGCAACGCCTGCAGCACTGGCTGGAGGGCGAGCCGGACGAGGCGGCGCAGTCGGCCAACCGCTGGCTGGACCGGCTGGAGTCCACCTACACCATGGAGGACATGCGGTCCTCCCACCACGCCACGGCCAAGGTCGATGCCAAGTCCGAGGTCGAGTTCTTCTGATCAATGGAGCACCCCATGAACAAGACCGTGATGGTCGTCGACGACTCCGGCAGCTTTCGCACCGTCGTCAAGCTGGCCCTGCAGAAGGCAGGCTATGACGTGGTCGAGGCCGTCGATGGCCGCGACGCGCTGGCCAAGATGACCGGCCGCAAACTCAACCTGGTGGTCTGCGACATCAACATGCCGCAGATGGACGGCATCAGCTTCGTCCGCCAGCTCAAGGCCAGCCCGGCCCACAAGTTCACGCCAGTGGTCATGCTGACCACCGAAAGCCAGCAATCCAAGAAGGACGAGGCCCGCGCGGCTGGCGCCAAGGGTTGGTTGGCCAAGCCCTTCCAGACAGCGCAGTTGCTGGATGCGGTGAACAAGCTGTGCGTGTGATCCCTCTTCTCTCTCGCCCCCATTTTTTCCAGGAGATCTCGACATGAGCAAGACCATCATGGTGGTGGACGACTCGGGCAGCTTTCGCACCGTCGTCAAGCTGGCGCTGCAGAAGGCAGGCTACGCCGTCGTCGAAGCCTGCGATGGCAAGGACGCCGTGGCCAAGCTCAACGGCCAGAAGCTCAACCTGATTGTCTGCGACGTCAACATGCCGCAGATGGACGGTCTGAGCTTCCTGCGCCACCTCAAGACCATGGCCCAGTACAAGTTCACGCCGGTCATCATGCTGACCACCGAGTCGCAGGAGGCCAAGAAGGCCGAAGGCAAGGCAGCGGGCGCCCGGGCCTGGATCACCAAGCCCTTCCAGCCGTCGCAACTGGTCGACGCCGTCGGTCGCCTGTGCGTCTGAGCAACGGGACCCAGCGATGAGCGAGACAGCAGCGGTCCGCCTTGAGGGCAGCCTGAGTGTGGTCGACGCTGCTCAGCAGCGCGAGCAACTGTTGGCCCTGCTCGACAGCCACCCGGGCGACCTGGGTCTGGATCTGGGCCACATCGAGGACGTCGACACTGCGGGTGTCCAGCTCTTGCTGGCCACCGGGCGCAGCCTGCGCGAGCGCGGTCACCGACTGCATCTGATCGCGGTGTCGCAGGCGGTGCAGCAGGCCCTGCGCAGCTATGGACTGGATCCTCGGCTGTGCCCCCTGCCGCCCATGGATGCGGGAGAGCACTGATGAGTCTGGACGACGACGAGATCCTGGCTGTCGCGCGCGAGGGCTTTCTAGACGAGGCGGGCGACATGCTGCGCCAGTTCGAACAGGCGCTGCTGGTGATGGAAGAGAACCCGCAGGACGCCGAGAACCTCAATGCGGCGTTTCGCGCGGCCCATACGATCAAGGGCACCGCCGGCCTGTTCGGCTTCGAGGCCGTGGTCGCCTTCACCCACGAGGCCGAGACCTTGCTCGAGCACCTGCGCTCCGGCAGCCTGGCCGTCAACGAGCACGTCACCCAGCTGCTGCTGCGCAGCCGCGACCAGATGGAGGCCCTGCTCGACGAGGTCCGCACCGGCGCCCGTGATCCGGCGGTGGCGGAGATCAGCCGCACGCTGG
>JAFLDI010000012.1 GCA_017302485.1 Burkholderiales bacterium
GGGGGAGGGGGAGGGAGAAGCCTCGGCCGATCGCCCGATGGCCGAGTCGGCGCCCGCCCAAGCCGTGACCGACAGCGCCGAGGTTTTTGCCAGCGTGATGGCTGGCGACTTCGATGTGGCGCCTGCCGAGGGCCTGGCTGGGCCCGATGACACGGGCGACGACGGCGAGCAGGCGCCCGAGCCGGCGGTTGACGACGACAAGCGCGTGCTGGCGCCCGATGCCGACGCACCAAAGCTGCACAAGGTGCTGGCGCAGTCCGGCGTCGGCTCGCGGCGCGACATGGAGCAGGCCATAGAGGCCGGCCGCGTCGAGGTCAACGGCGAGGCGGCCCACGTGGGCATGCGCATTTCCTTCGGTGACCGCATCACTCTGGATGGCAAACCGGTCAAGGTGCGCATCGCGCCGCCGCCAGCCCGTGTCATCGCGTACCACAAGCCGGTTGGCGAGGTCGTGACCCTGGACGATCCCCAACAGCGTCCCACGGTCTTCCGACGACTGCCGCGGCTGCAGCATGGCAAGTGGCAATCGGTGGGACGGCTCGACATCAACACCGAGGGCCTGCTGCTGTTCACCACCTCGGGTGATCTGGCCAACAAGCTGATGCACCCGCGTTTCGGCGTCGAGCGTGAGTACGCGGTGCGCGTGCTCGGTACCCTCGAGAAGGAGGCCCGCGAGCGCCTGCTGGCCGGGGTCGAGGTGGATGGTCAGACCGCGTCCTTTGTGTCGATCGCCGATGGCGGCGGCGAGGGGGTCAACCACTGGTACCGCGTGGTGATCACCGAAGGCCGCAACCGCGAGGTGCGCAAGCTCTTCGACACCGTCGGCCTGACCGTCAGCCGTCTGATCCGCATCCGCTACGGCAGCGTGGTGCTGCCGCGGGGCCTGAAACGGGGCGCCTGGGTGGACCTGCCGGCCGATGACCTGCGGGTCCTGCGCCGCCTGACCGACCAGCCGCGTGACCAAGGCCGCCCTCCTGCGCGTGCTGGCGACGGCCGCAATGAGGCTCGTACGGACGGGCGTGCCGATGGCCGCTCCGGCGGCAAGGGCAAGGGCGGGCAGCCCCAGGGCGGACACAACCGGGGGCCGCAGCAGCAGGGATCGCCGCAGCGGCGCCAACGCGAGGAGCGCGTCGAGCGCACCGACTGGGACGACGACCGCGAGCCAGGCGATCCAAGCCGCATTCCCAATCCCCTGCAGCAGACCTTCGATCGGCGGCATGTGCAGCGTGAGCGCCAACCGTCGCGTGAGATCGACTACGAGAACTTCATTCCCAACCCGCTGCAGCAGACCTACGACAAGCGTTTCGTTCAGGGTGAACGCGGCCTGGGCGGCGGCAAGCGCGGCAAGTCGGGAGGCAAGGGCGGCGGCGGTGGTCAGGGTGGCCAACCCGACCCCATGCGCACCTCGGTGGGCTACATCGGTGCCGACGCCTTCGCCAAGAAGCTGCAGGGGCGTGGCGGCGGCGGCGGTGGCAGCGGCGGTGGCCGACGTCGTCGTTAAGACACTGTTGCAGCACTAGAATCAAGGGCTTTGCCCATTCCCGTTGCCGCGCCGGTCGCGGTACACCATTGACTTCAAGGAGCCCCTCATGGCCATCGAACGTACCCTCTCGATCATCAAGCCCGACGCCGTTGCCAAGAATGTCATCGGCCAGATCTACTCGCGCTTCGAAGGCGCCGGCCTGAAGATCGCCGCCGCCAAGCTGGTGCACCTGTCGCGCGCCGATGCCGAGCAGTTCTATGCGGTGCACAAGGCCCGTCCGTTCTTCAAGGATCTGGTTGACTTCATGATCTCCGGTCCGGTGATGATCCAGGTCCTGGAGGGCGAGAACGCCATCGCCAAGAACCGCGAGCTGATGGGTGCCACCGACCCCAAGAAGGCCGACAAGGGCACCATCCGCGCCGACTTTGCCGACTCGATCGACGCCAACGCCGTGCACGGCTCGGACGCTGCCGAGACGGCGGCCGTCGAAGTGGCCTTCTTCTTCCCCGGCATGAACGTCTACCAGCGCTGATCCCGGCGCCGGGCGTGCACGACGCGTGAGCAAGGTCAACCTGCTCGACTTCGACCTCGAAGGACTCGCCGCCTATTGCGAGTCCCTCGGGGAGAAGCGCTTTCGTGCCGTCCAGCTGTTCCGCTGGATCCACCAGCGGGGTGCGGCGGATTTTTCCGCCATGACCGACCTGGCCAAGTCCCTGCGTGGCAAGCTCGACAGTGCAGCCGAGGTCCGCAGCCTTCCGGTGGTCTCCGAGCACACCTCGACTGACGGCACGGTCAAGTGGTTGTTCGACGTTGGTGCAGGCAATGCGGTCGAGACCGTCTTCATCCCCGAGGACGACCGCGGCACGCTGTGCGTCTCGTCGCAGGCGGGTTGTGCGGTGGGTTGTCGCTTCTGCTCGACCGGTCACCAGGGCTTCTCGCGCAACCTGAGCACCGGTGAAATCCTCGCGCAGCTGTGGTTTGCCGAGCGCAGCATGCGCTCGCGGCTGGGCCTGGCTGCTGGCGAGCGTGCCATCACCAATGTGGTGATGATGGGCATGGGCGAGCCGCTGCAGAACTACGCCGCCCTGGTGCCAGCGTTGCGCGTGATGCTTGACGACCACGGCTACGGGCTGTCACGTCGGCGCGTGACGGTCTCGACCTCGGGTGTGGTCCCGATGATCGATCGCCTGCGCGAAGACTGCCCGGTGGCCCTGGCCGTGTCTCTGCACGCGCCGCAGGATCCCCTGCGGGACGAACTGGTGCCACTCAACCGCAAGTACCCGCTGGACGAGCTGATGGCGGCCTGCCAGCGCTACCTGAGTGCCGCTCCACGCGATTTCATCACCTTCGAGTACTGCATGCTCGACGGCGTCAACGACAGCGATGAGCATGCCCATGCGCTGCTGAGCCTGGTCAACGGTCGCGGTGCCCAGCGGGTGCCCTGCAAGTTCAACCTGATTCCGTTCAACCCGTTCCCGGCCTCCGGGCTGAGCCGCTCACCGCGCGAGCGGGTGCTGGGCTTTGCAAAACGCTTGCAGGACGCCGGCGTGGTCACAACCATCCGCAAAACCCGCGGCGACGACATCGATGCCGCCTGTGGCCAATTGGCCGGCGAGGTCCAGGACCGCACCCGCGCCCATGAGCGCATGAAGCGTCAACCGGTGGCCTGGATCAGTGCCGCCAGAACGTCCCCCACGGCCGCCTCGGGTGGCTCGGAGCTCTCCTGATGACGCAACGACGCCCTGGTTTCCTGTCTCGCTTCAGCGTGGTGCTCGGCCTGCTGCTGCTGCTGGCTGGCTGCGCCAGTCCGGCGCCGGACGTCGGCCGGACGCCTGATCCGTTGCCTGAAGCGCCACCCAAGGCCGACACAGCGCGGCTGGCCCAGACCCGGCTGGAGCTGGCTGCGGCGTACTTCCAGCGTGGCCAGAACGCCACGGCGCTGCAGGAGATCAAGGCTGCATTGCAAGCCGATCCCTCCCAGGTGGCCGCCTATGGTCTGCGGGGTCTCATCCACGCCGCCATGGGTGATGCCGGCCAGGCCGAGGAAAGTTTCCGTCAGGGACTACGCCTGTCCTCGCGCGACCCCGACACGCTGCACAACTACGGCTGGTTCCTGTGCCAGGAGCGGCGCTTCGCGGAGGCGGACCAGCAATTCACGCTGGCGTCACAGGTGCCGGCCTACCCCGATCTGGCCCGCACGATGCTGGCCCAGGGCATCTGCCAGGCCCGCGCCCAGCGTTGGCCGGAAGCCGAGCGCAGCCTGGCCCGTGCCTATGAACTCGACCCCGCCAATCCCGCGACGGGCTTCAACCTTGCCGATGTGCTGTATCGCCGTGGCGAGCACGAGCGGGCCCGCTTCTATGTCCGGCGGGTCAACCAGCTTGACGATCAGGTGACCGCGCAGTCGCTGTGGCTGGCCTTGCGCATCGAGCGCAAGCTCGGGCAAAGCGGGCAGGTGGAGCAGCTCGGAAGCCAGTTGGCGAGCCGCTTTCCCACCTCGCCCGAGGCGGCGCTGTACGAGCGGAGACGCTTCGATGACTGAGTTGCACGATGCCGGCGATACCCAGCCGTTGAGCAGCAGCGCCGGCGCCCTGTTGCGTTCCGCGCGCCTGGCCCAGGGCATGCACATCGCGGTGCTGGCCACGCAGTTGAAGGTCTCGCCACGCAAGCTCGAGGCCCTCGAGCAGGACCGCCACGACGAGCTGCAGGGCCCCACCTTCGTGCGCGCACTGGCGCAGGCCGCCTGCCGGGTGCTCAAGATCGATCCCGCGCCAGTGCTGGCGCTGTTGCCGCCGGCGGGACAGCGTACGCTGGACGATGTGGGCGGCGGACTCAACGCACCGTTCCGGGAGCACAGCCTGCGCCGCGATCCCGCCATCGAGCTGGATACCAAGGGCAAGGGCGTGCTGGTGACGGTGCTGCTGTTGCTGGTCGGTGCGGCCCTGCTGTGGTTGGTGCCGCGTGCGGCCACCAGCCCGGAGGCCAGCGCCGCTGCGAACGCGGCGTCACCCGTGGAGCAGATGGTTGGCGTCGCATCCCAGGCGGTGGCGGCCCTGGTACCGGCCTCGGTGCAGCCGGTAGCGGCATCGACCTCGGCTGTGGCCTCGTCGCCGCTCGGGGCCAGTGTGCCGGCTGCCGCCCCCGCCGCGCCAGTGCTGTTGCCTGACCACCTCCTGCAGGTGCGCGCAACCGTCGAGACCTGGGTCGAGGTGCTGGACGGGCACGGCACGGCGATGATCTCGAGAACCCTTCAACCCGGAGAAGCCGTGGACCTGGATGGGGCCTTGCCGCTGCGTGTCAAGATCGGCAACGCGCTGGGCACGGAGTTGACGTTCCGCGGCCAGCCTGTCGATCTGGCGTCGGCCACCCGTGACAACGTGGCCCGCCTTGAACTGAAGTGAACGCAGCACCATGAGCGACGCCCCCGAGCTTCCTGTCCTCCAGGCCATGCCGGCCTCCCGCCGCAGCCGCCAGGCCCGCGTGTCCTGGGGCTCGAATGTGCTGACGGTGGGAGGGGATGCGCCGGTGCGCGTACAGTCGATGACCAACACCGATACGGTCGATGTCATCGGCACGGCGATCCAGGTCAAGGAACTGGCCCTTGCAGGCTCCGAGATGGTGCGCATCACCGTCAACACGCCCGAGGCGGCCGACGCGGTGCCGGCCATCCGCGAGCAGCTCGACCGCATGGGCATCGATGTGCCGCTGATCGGTGACTTCCACTACAACGGCCATCGGCTGCTCACCGAGCATCCAGCCTGTGCCGAGGCCTTGTCCAAGTATCGGATCAACCCCGGCAATGTGGGCAAGGGCGATAAGCGCGATCGCCAGTTCGGCCAGATGATCGAGGCCGCCTGCCGCTGGAACAAGCCGGTACGCATCGGCGTCAACTGGGGCAGCCTGGATCAGGAACTGCTGGCCCAGGCGATGGACGACAACTCGCGCCGCAGCGAGCCCTGGGACGCCAGGCAGGTGATGTATCAGGCGCTGATCCAGTCGGCGCTGCAGTCGGCCCAGGCCGCCCGTGAGATGGGCATGGACCCGAACCAGATCCTGATCAGTTGCAAGGTCAGTGGCGTGCAGGACCTGATCTCGGTCTACCAGGGCCTGGCCCAGCGCTGTGACTACCCGCTGCATCTGGGCCTGACGGAGGCCGGCATGGGCACCAAGGGCACAGTGGCATCGGCCGCGGCGCTGGCCGTGCTGCTGCAGCAGGGCATCGGTGACACCATCCGTGTGTCCCTCACCCCGCAGCCGGGCGAGGCCCGCACGCAGGAGGTGGTGGTGGCCCTGGAGATCCTGCAGGCCCTGGGTCTGCGCAGTTTCAACCCCAGTGTCACCGCCTGCCCCGGCTGCGGCCGCACCACCAGCACCACCTTCCAGGAGCTGGCCAAGCAGATCGACGATTTCCTGCGTGCCCAGATGCCCGTCTGGCGCGGCCAGTATGCAGGCGTCGAGAACCTCAAGGTGGCGGTGATGGGCTGCATTGTCAATGGCCCGGGCGAGAGCAAGCACGCCGACATCGGCATCAGCCTGCCGGGCACCGGCGAAGCACCTGCAGCACCGGTCTTCATCGACGGCGAGAAGGCGCTGACCCTGCGTGGTGACAACATCGCTGCCGAGTTCCACGCCATCGTCGAGAACTACATCCGCCAGCGCTTCGGCCACGCCGCCTGAAGCTGCTGCCCCCAGACCACTGGCGGGCGCATCAGGCGCCCTTTTTTCCAAGATGAGCGAAGCACTCAAGGCCGTCAAGGGCATGAACGACATCCTGCCGCCGGAATCGGCGCGCTGGGAATGGCTGGAGGCGCGCATGCGCAGTGTGCTGCAGCGGTATGGCTACCAGAACGTGCGCACGCCCATCGTCGAGCCCACCGCGCTGTTCGTGCGCGGCATTGGCGAGGTGACCGACATCGTCGAAAAGGAGATGTACGCCTTCGAGGACCGGGCCGACAAGCACGGTCAGGCCGAGCACCTGGCGCTGCGCCCCGAGATGACCGCTGGCGTGGTGCGGGCGATGGTTGAACACGCCTTCCTGCGCGACTCGGGCCGCAGGCTCTACTATTTCGGCCCGATGTTCCGCCGCGAACGGCCGCAGAAGGGTCGCTATCGCCAGTTCCACCAGATGGGCATCGAGGCACTTGGCTTTCACGGCCCCGACGTGGATGCCGAGGTCATCCTTCTGGGCGCGCGGCTGCTCAAGGAACTCGGTCTGGTCGATGGCGAGCATGTGCATCTTGAGCTGAACTGCCTGGGCGAACTGGGCGAGCGCCGTGCGCACCGCGAGGCCTTGATCGCCCACCTGGAGGCGCACAAGGAGCTGCTGGATGAGGACGGCCAGCGGCGCCTCTACACCAACCCCTTGCGCGTGCTTGACACCAAGAACCCGGCACTGCAGGACATGGCCAACGCCGCGCCCAAGCTGCTGGACTTCCTCGGCGAAGCGTCGCTGGCGCACTTCAACGGCGTGCGCGCCATCCTCGACGCGGCGGGCGTGCGCTACACCATCAACCCGCGCCTGGTGCGCGGGCTGGATTACTACAACCTCACCGTCTTCGAGTGGATCACCGACAAGCTTGGTGCCCAGGGCACGGTCTGCGGCGGCGGCCGCTACGACGGGTTGATCGAGCAGTTGGGCGGCAAGTCCACGCCAGCGGTGGGCTTCGGCATGGGCCTGGAGCGCATGCTGCTGCTGCTGGAAGAGGTGGGCGCAGCGCCCCCGGCGCCAGTGCCCGACGCCTACGCCATCGTGCCGACCGTCGAGGGCCTGCCGCGGGTGATGGTGGTGCTCGAGGCGCTGCGCGAAGCGGGCGTGTCGGTGGTGCTGCACCCGGGTCAGTCCAGCATGAAGTCGCAGTTCAAGCGCGCCGATGCCAGCGGTGCCCGGCACGCGCTGATCTTTGGCTCGGACGAACTGGCGGCCGGTCAGGTGGCGATCAAGTCGTTGCGCGACGCCACGGGCGCACAGCGGCTGGAGTCGCTGGACGCGGTCACCGACTGGGCGCCTTTGCTGCGCAACGCATAATCCTCATCTTCGGCGCGCGGCCCGACGCTGCGCCTCCTTCCTCGATACATCACGATGGCAAGCAATCTCGACCTCCAGGAACAGGAACAGCTCGATGAGCTGAAGGCGTTCTGGAAGCAGTACGGCAATCTCATCACCTGGCTGATCACGCTGGTGCTGGCAGGCTTTGCCGCCTACAACGGCTGGAACCTGTGGCAGTCGCACCAGGCCAAGGGCGCGGCCGGCATGTTCGGCGAGCTTGCGGCCGCAGCGCAGACCGGCGATGCGGACCGCACCGGCAAGGTCTTTGCCGACATGAAGGATCGCTTTGCCGGTGCCGAGCTGACCCGCCATGCAGCGATGCTCACGGCGCGCGTGCAGTCCGACAAGGGGCAGACCGACGCCGCCATGGCCAGTCTGAACTGGGTGATCGAGCACAGCGGCGCCGATGGCCTGGGCCCGGTGGCGCGGCTGCGCCTGTCGGGCCTGCTGATCGAGAAGAAGTCCTTCGATGACGCCCTCAAGCAGCTTGACGCCATCACCGGTGACGAGTATCGAGGCCTGGTCCAGGACCGTCGTGGCGATGTGCTGATGGCCCAGGGCAAGAAGGACGAGGCCGTGGCGGCATGGCAAGCGGCCTGGAAGGCCCTGCCCGAAGAGCAGCAGTACCGCCGCATCGTCGAGGCCAAGCTCGACTCGCAAGGCCGCTCACCCGTGCCTGCCGAGCCGGCTGCTTCGGAGGCTGCCCGATGAAGACCCTGTTGATGCGCTCCATCCGTCTGGCGCTTCCCGCTGTGGCGCTGTGCCTGGCGGCCTGCTCCGCTGACAAGCCCGCGCCTGCGCCCTTGCAGTCGCTGACGCCAACGATCGCCGGCCGTCAGGTCTGGTCGGCCCAGATCGGCAGTGTGAGCTTTCCGATGCAGGTGGCGGTGCGCAGCGGCCAGTTTGTCGTCGCTTCCGACGACGGCACCGTCCTTGCCCTGGATGCGGGCACCGGTCGAGAGGTGTGGCGTGGCCAGGTGGGTGCGCGCCTGTCCGCAGGCGTGGGTAGCGACGGCCGACTGGCCGCGGTGGTCACGCGCGACCAGCAGCTGGTGTTGCTGGACGCGGGCGCCCAGCGCTGGCGCATGCCCCTGGATGCCGGCGTGGTCACGCCGCCACTGGTCGCCGGGGAGCGGGTCTTCGTGCTCGGCGTCGATCGGGCAGTGCATGCCTTCGATGCGCTGGATGGTCGCCGTCTGTGGACCTTCCGCAGACCGGGTGATCCGCTGATGCTGGCCCATCCCGGCCTGCTGGCCGCATGGCAGGACACCTTGCTGGCCGGGCAGGGTGCCCGCATGGTGGGGCTCGATCCGCTGCGCGGTACGCTGCGCTGGGATGTTGCGGTCTCCAGCCCACGTGGCACCAACGAGGTCGAGCGCCTTGCCGATCTGGCCGGTCCGCCTTCCAGGGTGGGTGACAGCTTCTGCGTTCGTGCCTTCCAGAACGCGGTGGGTTGTGTCAACGCGGCCACGCGCAGCGCGCAGTGGTCGCAGCCCGGTGGTGGACAAAAGGCCATCGGCGGCGATGACAAGCTGGTGGTCGGTGCCGATGCCAGTGACCGCGTCACGGCGCGGCAGCGTGCCAGCGGCGGACTGGCCTGGACGTCCGAACTGCTGCTGAATCGGGACCTCAGCGCGCCGGTGGTGGCGGGTCCGGCCGTGGTCTTCGGCGATTTCGAAGGCCAGTTGCACTTCCTGTCCAAGGACAATGGTGCGCCCCTGCTGCGCCTGCCCACCGATGGATCGCGCATCGTCGCGCCGCTGGTGCTGTCCGACACCAACCTGCTCGCAGTGACCGCCAAGGGCGGTGTCTACGCCTTCCGGCCGGAATGAGTTCGTGAAACCTGTTCTTGCGCTGGTGGGGCGCCCGAATGTGGGCAAGTCCACGCTGTTCAACCGGCTGACAAAGTCCCGCGATGCCATCGTCGCCGACTTCTCGGGCCTGACCCGAGATCGACACTACGGCGATGGTCGGCTGGGATCGCGCCACTTCATCGTGGTCGATACCGGGGGCTTCGAGCCTGACAGCACCACCGGCATCGTCAAGGAGATGGCCCGGCAGACACGGCAGGCGGTGGCCGAGGCAGATGTGGTCATCTTCGTCACAGATGTCCGCGCCGGTCTGTCGGCGCAGGATGCCGACATCGCACGTTACCTGCGTCAGGCCAACAAGCGCGTGCTGCTGGCGGTCAACAAGGCCGAAGGCATGCAGGAGTCCCCCCTGCTGGCCGAGTTTCACGAGCTGGGCCTGGGCGAGCCGCATCCCGTGTCCGCGGCCCACGGGCAAGGCATCCGCAGCCTGCTGGAGGCCGCACTGGCCGACCTGCCCGAGGACGATGAGGATGCCGAGGACGAGGTCGATCGTCCGATCCGGCTGGCCGTGGCAGGCCGTCCCAACGTGGGCAAATCCACGCTGATCAACACCTGGTTGGGCGAGGAGCGCCTGATCGCCTTCGACATGCCCGGGACCACGCGGGACGCCATCCGCGTGCCACTGGAGCGGGGCGGCCAGCGCTACGAGCTCATCGACACCGCCGGCCTGCGGCGCAAGGGCAAGGTCTTTGAGGCCATCGAGAAGTTCTCGGTGGTCAAGACATTGCAGGCGATCGCCGATGCCAGCGTGGTGGTGCTGATGGTCGACGCCACACAGGGTGTCAGCGAGCAGGACGCCCATATCGCCGGCTATGTGCTGGAGTCTGGCCGAGCCGTTGTCATCGCCATCAACAAGTGGGATGCGGTGGATGCCTACCAGCGCGAGGTGCTGGCGCGATCTGTCGAACAGCGCCTGGCCTTCCTGAAGTTTGCCCCGATCGTGCACATTTCGGCCATCCGCCGGCAGGGTCTGGGGCCGCTGTGGAAGGCGATCGCCGACGCCCACGCGTCGGCGCACTGCAAGATGCCCACGCCGGTGCTGACCCGCCTGCTGCACGAAGCGGTCGAGCACCAGGCGCCCAAGCGCTCAGGCAGCAGCCGGCCCAAGCTGCGCTATGCCCACCAGGGCGGCATGAACCCGCCGGTGATCGTGGTCCACGGCAACTCGCTGGAACATGTCACCGAGGCCTACAAGCGATTTCTGGAGGCGCGCTTCAGGGCCCACTTCAAGCTGGTCGGCACGCCCTTGCGCATCGACATGAAGCACTCCACCAACCCCTTCACCGACCGCGGCGCCTGAGCCATCCAGCCTGGTGCCTGTCACACAGGGAACCTTCCGGGGTGAGCCCGGTCCGACAGGGGCCTGCGCCCTGTGATAAGGTCCCGGCTTTCCAACTTCTTCCAACACGGAGCCAATATCGTGAGCAACAAAGGGCAACTCCTACAAGACCCGTTCCTGAACCTGCTGCGCAAGGAGCATGTTCCGGTCTCGATCTATCTGGTCAACGGCATCAAGCTGCAGGGCCACATCGAGTCCTTCGACCAGTACGTGGTGCTGCTGCGCAACACCGTGACCCAGATGGTCTACAAGCACGCCATCTCCACAGTGGTGCCCGGCCGGGCCGTCAATTTCCACCCCGCCGATCAGGGCGAAGCCCACTGAAGCCGGTGAACCGGTCCCGGCACGGTGCCCTTGCCGTGTCGAGCGGCGTCCACTTCCACGCGAGCTTGCCTTGAGCCGCCACGACACCTCGCCGGGCCTCGACAGCAACCGCGCCGTGCTGGTGGGGGTCGATCTGGGGCCTGGGTCCTCGTTCGATGCCACATTGGACGAACTCCAGCTGCTGGCCGAGTCGGCGGGTGACCTGACCGTCGCCAAGGTGCTGGCCAAGCGGCGCTCGCCCGATCCGGCGCTGTTCGTCGGCTCGGGCAAGGCCGACGAGATCAAGGAACTTGTGCTGGTGCACGGCGCCCATGGCGTGATTTTCGACCAGGCTCTGTCGCCCGCCCAGCAGCGCAACCTGGAGCGTCACCTGGGTGTTCCCGTGGCAGATCGGACGGCGCTGATCCTGGAAATCTTTGCCCAGAGGGCGCAAAGTCACGAGGGCAAGCTGCAGGTCGAGCTGGCTCGTCTGCAGTACCTGTCCACGCGCCTGGTTCGACGCTGGAGCCATCTGGAGCGTCAGCGTGGTGGCGTGGGCCACCGCGGCGGCCCGGGCGAGGCGCAGATCGAGCTGGATCGGCGCATGATTGGCGACCGCATCAAGCAGCTCAAGGAGCGGCTTGAAAAGGTCAAACGTCAGCGTGGCACCCAGCGCCGGGCGCGTGAACGCAGCGGCACCTTCCGGGTGTCGCTGGTGGGCTATACCAATGCGGGCAAGTCCACGTTGTTCAACGCCTTGACGAAGGCCAGGGCGTACGCAGCCGATCAACTGTTTGCCACACTGGACACGACCACGCGATCGCTCTATCTGGGCGAGGCGGGCCGCGCCGTGTCCCTGTCTGACACCGTCGGCTTCATCCGCGACCTGCCGCACAAGCTGGTCGAGGCGTTCCGGGCCACGCTGCAGGAGGCAGCGGATGCTGACTTGCTGCTGCACGTGGTGGATGCCGCCAACCCCTTGCTCGCCGAGCAGCGGACCGAGGTCGAGCGCGTCCTCGAGGACATCGGCGCACAGGGCATTGCGCAGATCCTGGTCTACAACAAGGCCGACCTGCTTCCCGATTCGCAGCAGCCCCGCCAGGTCTGCGACGAGTTGGAACTGTCGGCTGGCCTGCGTGTCCCACGCGTGTTCATCAGCGCACGCACAGGCCAGGGACTGGACCAGTTGCGCCGACTGATCGCCCTCCAGGCGGCGCCCCCTCCGAACCTCAGCTCCGACGTCGTGACCCATCTGCCGGATGGCACCGCCTTGCCCTCGCAACCCCCTCAACACTAAACACGATTCGCACCATGGATGAGCCCCTGCACACCAAGCGCATCAGCGAGCCGCCCCGTTCTGGCCGGCCTGCGCTGCGCCAGCGCCTGTCGGGCCCGCTGGCCAAGGGCTGGCGCTTGCTGAGCAACGGCCGCAATGACGGACCGCCCGACCTGGACGAACTCTGGCGCGACTTCAACCGCAAGCTCTCCGGCTTGTTCAGCGGGAAGGGTGGCGGTTCGCAGCCGCCGCAAGACCCCTCCAACTTCGCGCCGGACATGAAAGGTGCGGGCGTCGGCGTTGGCCTGATTGCCGGTGTGGTGGCCCTCATCTGGGCAGGCAGCGGCGTCTTCATCGTCCAGGAAGGCGAGCAGGCGGTGGTCACCACCTTTGGCCGCTACAGCAGCACCGCCGGTGCGGGCATCCAGTGGCGGATGCCCTATCCGATCCAGTCGCACGAGACCGTTCGGGTGACGCAACTGCGCTCTGTCGAGATCGGCCGCACGTCAACCGTGGCCGCTACCGGCCTGCGTGATTCGTCAATGCTGACCCAGGACGAGAACATCGTCGACATCCGCTTCACCGTGCAGTACCGCCTCAAGGACGCGCGTGCCTTCCTGTTCGAGAACGCCAACACGGAAGAAGCGGTGGCTCAGGCGGCCGAATCAGCGGTGCGCGAGATCGTTGGCCGCAGCAAGGTCGACTCGGTGCTCTACGAGCGCCGCGATGCGATCGCCGCCGACCTGGTCAAGTCGATCCAGCAGCAGCTCGACCGCCTCAACGCCGGCGTCGACATCGCCAACGTCAACCTGCAGAACGTGCAGGTGCCCGACCAGGTGCAGGCGGCGTTCGACGACGCGGTCAAGGCTGGCGCCGACCGCGACCGCTTCAAGAACGAAGGCCAGGCCTACGCCAGCGACGTGATTCCGAAGGCCCAGGGCACGGCGGCTCGCCTGCGTCAGGAAGCCGAAGGCTACAAGGGCCGCGTGGTGGCTCAGGCCGAGGGCGATGCGCAGCGATTCAGCTCGGTCTACGCCGAGTACCAGAAGGCGCCGGCGGTGACCCGGGATCGGCTCTACATCGACACCATGCGCGAGGTCTACAGCAATGTCACCAAGGTCATGACCGACAGCCGCAGCGGCTCCAACCTGCTGTACCTGCCGCTGGACAAACTGGTCCAGCAAGGTGCACCAGCCTCCGCACAAGCGGCTCCAGTCGCGTCGCCGACGCCGGCCGCCGCAGACAGCACCACCGTGGATGTACGCAATCGCGACAACGCGCGCAGCCGCGATCGCGAGGGCCGTTGATCGGGCACGCCTGAGGGACACACCATGAACAAGATTGCCAGTTTCGTCGCCGCGGGTCTCGTCCTCCTGATGCTCGCCGCATCCACCATGTTCGTCGTCGATCAGCGCAAGGTGGCCGTGATCTACGCGCTGGGTGAGATCAAGGAAGTCATTGCCGAGCCGGGCCTGAAGTGGAAGCTGCCGCCGCCGTTCCAGAACGTGGTCTTCCTCGACCGCCGGGTGCAGACGCTCGACAGCCCGGAGAGCCGCCCGATCTTCACGGCCGAGAAGAAAAGCCTGGTCATCGACTGGCTGGTCAAGTGGCGCATTTCCGACCCGCGCCAGTTCATCCGCAACAGCGGGCCGGACCTTCGCAACCTCGAAACGCGCCTGGGGCCGGTGGTGCAGGCGGCCTTCAACGAGGAGATCACCAAGCGCACCGTAGGCGGCGTGCTGGCTGGTGAGCGCGAGAAGATCATGAACGACGTGCGCAAGCGCCTGGGTGACGAGGCCAAGAGCTTCGGCATCGAGATCGTCGACGTGCGCATCAAGCGGGCCGACTTCGTGGCCAACATCACCGACGCGGTCTACCGCCGAATGGAGTCCGAGCGCAAGCAGGTGGCCAACGAATTGCGTTCGACCGGCCAGGCCGAGGGCGAGAAGATCCGGGCTGACGCGGACCGCCAGCGTGAGGTGATCCTGGCCGAGGCCTACCGTGATGCCCAGAAGATCAAGGGTGAGGGCGACGCCAAGGCCTCTGCACTGTACGCCGATGCCTTCGGCCGCGACCCGCAGTTCGCCCAGTTCTACCGCAGTCTCGAGGCCTACCGGGCCAGCTGGCGCAACAAGTCCGACGTGATGGTGGTCGACCCTGGCAGCGACTTCTTCAAGGCCATGCGAGGGACGGGCTCGGCGTCGGCGGCGCCGCGCAAGTGATGCCCGACGGCGGCCACTGGACCGACTGGCTGTGGCCCGCGCTGGGCCTGATGCTGGTGATCGAGGGCCTGATGCCGCTGCTGCACCCGCAGGGATGGCGCGAGGTGTTCAGGCGGGTGCTGGCCATGCAGGACGGCCAGATCCGCTTCATCGGACTGGCCAGCATCGCGTTGGGGCTGCTGCTGCTCTCGCTGACCTCCTAGGTGCGCGCGCCGTTGGACGACGCGGGTACAATGCCGATTTTAACCCGGTCGCCGTTTCATGTCGTCTGCCTGGCTGTTGCCTGAGCACATCGCCGATGTCCTGCCTGCCGAGGCGCGACGTATCGAAGAACTCCGCCGCCAATGGCTGGATCTGGCCCGCAGCTACGGCTTCGAGCTGGTCATGCCGCCGATGCTCGAGCACCTTGACTCGTTGCTCTCCGGGACCGGCCGCGACCTCGACCTGAAGACCTTCAAGCTGGTAGACCAGCTGAGTGGCCGCACCCTGGGCTTGCGCGCCGATGCCACGCCGCAGGTGGCCCGCATCGATGCCCACCTGCTCAATCGCCAGGGTGTGACCCGACTGTGCTACTGCGGCCCGGTGCTGCACACCCGACCTTCCGGCCTGCGTGCCACGCGGGAGCCGCTGCAGCTGGGCGCCGAGATCTACGGCCATGCCGGCCTGGAGGCTGATCTTGAGATCCAGGAACTGGCGCTCGATGGCCTGCACGCTGCTGGCGTGAATGATCTGACGATCGATCTGGGTGATGCACGTGTGGTCCGCTCGGTGCTGGCGGGCCTGCCCCTGGGCCCGGCTGAGCTGGAAGCGCTGGTGACGGCGCTGAGTGTCAAGGACCTGCCCACGTTGCGCGCGCTGTCGGCTGCTTGCCCATCCGAGGCTCGCGAGGCACTGGCCATCCTGCCCGACCTGTACGGTGGCGAGGATGTGCTGGCGCAGGCCGCTGAACGCCTTCCCAGGCGAACCCAGATCCAGACGGCACTGGGCGACCTGGCCTGGTTGGCCGGGCATGTCCGTCAGGCCTTTCCGGACATCCGCCTGGGCTTCGACCTGGCCGACATGAACGGCTACGCCTACTACAGCGGCATCCGCTTCGCGGTCTACGGCCAGGGCTCGACCGATGCGCTGGCCCGAGGCGGGCGCTACGACGAGGTGGGCGCGGTGTTCGGCCGAAACCGCCCGGCCGTGGGCTTCAGTCTGGATCTGAAAGGGCTGGCGGAGGTTTCGCGCACCGCACGCACCGAGGGCGCGATACGCGCGCCGTGGGGCGAGGCGGAAGGCTTGCGCGCCGCAGTGCGCAGCCTGCGCCGCCAGGGCGAGACCGTGGTCTGCACCCTGCCTGGCCATGAGCACGAGGCCCAGGAGTTCGAATGCGACCGCGAACTGTTCGAGGTCGATGGACGGT
The DNA here is from genome assembly GCA_017302485.1 of Burkholderiales bacterium. Classification (GTDB taxonomy): domain Bacteria; phylum Pseudomonadota; class Gammaproteobacteria; order Burkholderiales; family Burkholderiaceae_C; genus Ideonella. The sequence goes on from JAFLDI010000012.1 coordinate 15,946, forward strand.
GGGTCCTGCGCGCGCTTTGAGGGCGCGGCGGACCTCCCACAGCTGATTTGAATCATGACGAGCACATCGATGCAACAAGGCTCCACCGCGCGCGGGCGCAATGTCGTTGTCGTCGGCACCCAGTGGGGTGACGAGGGCAAGGGCAAACTGGTCGACTGGCTGACCGAAAGCGCCCAGGGCGTGGTGCGCTTCCAGGGCGGTCACAACGCCGGACATACCCTGGTGATCAACGGTGTCAAGACGGCACTGCACCTGATTCCCAGCGGCATCATGCGCCCCGGTGTGCGCTGCTATATCGGCAACGGTGTCGTGCTGTCGGCAGCCAAACTGCTTGAAGAGATCGCCGGCCTGGAGAAGGCTGGTGTCGAAGTGCGCTCTCGTCTGCGCATCTCCGAAGCCTGCCCGCTGATCCTGCCCTTCCACGCTGCACTCGATGTGGCTCGCGAAGCTGCCCGCGAGCAGGGCGGGACCGAAAAGATCGGCACCACCGGCCGCGGCATCGGACCGGCCTACGAGGACAAGATCGCCCGCCGTGCACTGCGGGTGCAGGACCTGCGGTACCCCGAGCGATTCGCAGCCAAGCTGCGCGAGTTGCTGGCCCTGCACAACCATGTGCTGACCAGCTTCCTGGGTTCGAAGGGCTTCGTGTTTCCCGAGGCGATGCGCGCCTACATCGTCGATGGCGAAGTGCAGTTCCAGGCGGTTTACGACGAGGCGATGCGCCACGCGCAGGAGCTCAAGCCGATGATGGCCGACGTCTCGCGCGAGCTCAACGAGGCCCACCAGGCCGGGCTGAACCTGCTGTTCGAGGGCGCCCAGGGCACGCTGCTGGATGTGGATCACGGCACCTACCCCTATGTGACCTCCAGCAACTGCGTGGCTGGCAATGCGGCCGCTGGCTCGGGCGTCGGCCCGGGCATGCTGCACTACGTACTGGGCATCACCAAGGCCTACTGCACCCGCGTCGGCGGCGGCCCGTTCCCTACCGAACTCGACTGGGAGGTGCCAGGTACGCCCGGATACCACATGAGTACCGTTGGAGCCGAGAAGGGCGTCACCACCGGCCGCTCGCGCCGCTGCGGCTGGTTTGACGCCGCGCTGCTCAAGCGCTCAGCGCAGGTCAACGGACTGACGGGCCTGTGCATCACCAAGCTCGATGTGCTTGATGGACTGAGCGAGCTGAAGCTGTGCACCGGCTATCGTCTGGACGGCGAGGAGATCGATCTGCTGCCGATGGGCGCCGACGAAATCTCCCGCTGCGAGCCCATCTACGAGACGCTGCCCGGCTGGACCGAGACCACCGTCGGCGTGGTCGAGCTTGACAAGCTGCCGGCCAACGCGCGACGCTATCTGAAACGCATCGAGGATGTCACAGGCGTGCCGATCCACGTCATTTCGACCAGCCCCGACCGCGACCACACCATCCTGCTGCGCCAGCCCTATCAGGCCTGAGCGCCAGCGCACGACACACCACCGACCACGCTGGAGACCCCATGCTCACCGACGACGGCAAGCACCTGTATGTATCCTGGGATGAGTACCACCTGTTGATAGAGCGCTTGGCGCTGAAGATCCATGCCACCGGCTGGGAGTTCGACCAGATCCTGTGCCTGGCCCGCGGCGGCATGCGCCCGGGGGACATCCTGTCGCGGGTCTTCGACAAGCCGCTGGCGATCATGAGCACCAGCAGCTACCGCGCCGAGGCAGGCACCATCCAGGGCCGGCTGGACATGGCCAAGTACATCACCATGCCCAAGGGCGAGCTGGCCGGCCGCGTGCTGTTGGTGGACGATCTGGCTGACTCCGGCGTCACGCTCAAGGCCGTGGTCGATCGACTTCGCGGCATGCCGGCGATCACCGAACTGCGCTCGGCCGTCATCTGGACCAAGGCGGTGTCGAGCTACACGCCCGATTACTACGTTGAGGCGTTGGCCACCAGTCCCTGGATCCACCAGCCCTTTGAGGAGTACGACGGCCTGCGTCCCGAGGGCCTGGCTCGAAAGCTGTCGGTCTGATGCGTCAACGAGAAGGGGCCGGCAGGCCCCTTGTCATTAGTGGCGCCGCAGTTGTCGCAGACGCCTGCGCTGCCATGTGGGCATTTGCATGGCTGGTACGCGAAAGAGGACTCGGTCGCACCGTTGCGACCCCGGCCGGGCCTGCAAGCCCGGCCATTCTTGTCCTTGCGCAAGGCCCGCAGGAAGCCTTGATTCCTGGCCTCCAAGCACAAAAGGCCAGCACTGTCGTGCTGGCCTTCGCATGCTTGGTGCCCAGGAGAGGACTCGAACCTCCACGCCTCTCAGCGCTAGTACCTGAAACTAGTGCGTCTACCAATTCCGCCACCTGGGCTTTTCTGCAATGACGACTTTCGTCATCAGCAGAGCCTTGCACTATAGCATGGATTTCAAGCGCATCATCGCTCGGCACCACGATTCGATGCGGGCCGCATACGTGCGTCACGCCCACGCATACTGGCCGGCGCTGTTGTGCCGGCCATGCACGTCCTCGCGCAAGGCCCGCAGAGGGCCTTGCTTCCTGGCCCCCAAGCAAAAAAGACCAGCATGTGCATGCTGGCCTTTGTATGCTTGGTGCCCAGGAGAGGACTCGGTCACACGAGCGCGACCCCGGCCGGGCCTGCATGCCCGGCCTTTCTCGTCCTCGCGCAAGGCCCGCAGTGGGCCTTGCTTCCTGGCCCCCCAGCAAAAAAGGCCAGCATGTGCATGCTGGCCTTTGTATGCTTGGTGCCCAGGAGAGGACTCGAACCTCCACGCCTCTCAGCGCTAGTACCTGAAACTAGTGCGTCTACCAATTCCGCCACCTGGGCTTCGTCGAGACGGTGATGCCCTTTTGGTGAGAACATCGCGTATCAGCGAAAGATAGGACTATACCATCAAGACGAAGATCGTTTCAAGCGGCGGCAAGCTGCCAGGCGTCACCATGACCGAGATCGAAGGCACGGTGAACGGACACCGCGACGGGCATGGCTTCGTGCAGCGCGACGACGGCGAGCCCGACCTGTACCTGTCGCCGCAGGAGATGCGCGCCGTGCTGCACCGCGACCGCGTGCGCGCCCGCATACTGCGGTTCGACCGCAAGGGTCGCCCGGAAGGGCGGGTGGTCGACATCATCGAGCGGCGCAAGACACCGATCATCGGCCGTCTGCTGCATGAGGGCGGCAGTTGGATCGTGGCGCCCGAGGACAAGCGTTACGGCCAGGACATCCTGATCCCGAAGAACGCCGTGGCGAATGCCCGCGCCGGCCAGGTGGTCTCGGTCGAGCTGACCGAGGCGCCGTCGATGTACTCGCAGCCGGTGGGACGCGTCGCCGAGGTGCTGGGCGAGATCGACGACCCCGGCATGGAGATCGAGATCGCGGTGCGCAAGTACGAGGTGCCGCACCGTTTTTCGCCCGAGGCGCTGGCCCAGGCTGCGGCCTTGCCCGACAAGCTGCGCGCCGCCGACCTGAAGCATCGGGTCGACTTGCGCGATGTGCCGCTGGTGACGATCGACGGCGAGGACGCGCGCGACTTCGATGACGCCGTCTACTGCGAGCCGCATGTGCAGGGCAAGGGCAAGAAGGCCCTGAAGGGCTGGAGGCTGCTGGTCGCCATCGCGGATGTCAGCCACTACATCAAGCCTGGCGAGGCGCTGGATGACGACGCCTTCGAGCGCGCCACCTCGGTCTACTTCCCGCGGCGGGTGATCCCGATGCTGCCCGAGAAGCTGTCCAATGGCCTGTGCTCGCTCAACCCCGAGGTCGATCGCCTGAGCATGGTCTGCGACATGCTGGTCAGCGCCGAGGGCGAGGTGGGTGCCTACCAGTTCTACCCGGCGGTGATCCGCTCGCACGCGCGTCTGACCTACACCGAGGTGGCGGCCGCGCTGCTCAACAGCCGCGGCCCGGAGGCCACGCGCCGCGCCGCGTTGATGCCGCAACTGCTGGACCTGCTGGACGTCTACCGCGCGCTGCTCAAGGCGCGCGGCCAGCGTGGCGCGGTGGACTTCGAGACCACCGAAACCCAGATCGTCTGCGACGACAACGGGCGCATCGAGAAGATCGTGCCGCGCACCCGCACTGAGGCTCACCGGCTGATTGAGGAAGCAATGCTGGCGGCCAACGTCTGCGCGGCCGATTTCATCGCCGGGGCCGAGCACGCCTCGTTGTTTCGCGTGCACGAAGGTCCCACGCCCGAGAAGCGCCAGACGCTGCAGAACTACCTGCGCGCGCTGGGTCTGGGTCTGTCGGTCAGTGACGAGCCCAGGCCGGCGGAGTTCCAGGCCATCGCCTCGGCCACCAAGGACCGGCCGGATGCTCAGCAGATCCACACCATGCTGCTGCGCTCGATGCAGCAGGCCATCTACACGCCGGCCAACAGCGGACACTTCGGTCTGGCCTACGCGGCCTACACCCACTTCACCAGCCCGATCCGCCGCTATCCAGACCTGCTGGTGCACCGGGTCATCAAGGCCATCCTGCAGTCGCGCCGCTACCACCTCAGCACCGGCGAGCTGATGGGGGCGCCTGTGCGCAAGGGTGGCAAGCCGCCTCGCGGGCAGGCGGCCGAGCTTGAGCGTTGGGAACAGGTGGGCCTGCATTGCAGCACCAATGAGCGGCGGGCCGACGAGGCGTCGCGCGATGTCGAGGCCTGGCTCAAGTGCCGCTACATGCGCGAGCGACTGGGCGAGGAGTACTCAGGAACGGTCAGCGCGGTCACCACCTTCGGGGTCTTTGTCACGCTCGATGCGTTGTATGTCGAGGGCCTGGTGCACATCACCGAACTGGGCAGCGAGTACTTCCGCTTTGACGAAGCCCGGCAGGAGCTGCGCGGCGAGCGCAGCGGTCTGCGCTACGCTGTGGGCGCTCGGGTGCGCGTGCAGGTCAGTCGCGTCGACCTGGACGGTCGACGCATCGACTTCCGCATGGTGCGCGAAGGCGAGCCCGAGCGCCTGCTGGCCAAGGGACGCGTCGCGGGCAAGGAGCGGGCTTCGCCGCTGGAGCGGGTGGAGGCCGAGGACCGCACCGAGAAGCGCGCCGCGAAGGCGGCCAAGGCGCGCCAGGCGGGCACGGGACGCAAGACCACGGTGAAGGCCAAGGCGTCGCCGCGCAAGGATCCTGTATCGGGCAAGGCGGTCAGCACGCGCAAGGCGACACGCCGGCGTTGACCGCTGCGCAGCGCTCAGGGGGCCGAATCCGCGTGCATGGCGCCGATCAGCGCATCGGCGATGAGAACGGTGCCCCGAGCCTGGTCAGCCGCCAGACCATGGCGCCACACGGCTTCGCGTGCGGCCAGCATGGGGGCGTGGGGATGTCCGCCCAATGACGACCACCGTCCGGCCAGCCAGCCCGCCAGCACATCGCCCGTGCCGGCGCTGGACAGGCGCGCGTTGCCCGTGGCATTGATCCAGGGGGCTTCGCCGGGCGCAGCGATCACGCTGCCAGAGCCCTTGAGCACGACCACGGCGCCGAAACGCCCGGCGAGTTGGCCCGCTGCGGCCAGCCGATCGGCCTGTACGGCCTTCGCTGTGACGCCCAGCAAGCGCGCCGCTTCCAGCGGGTGAGGCGTCAGCACCGTGGGTCGCCCGGCGCGCCCACGCATTTCAAGCGCCGCAGTCAGCGACGGCTCGCCCGCCACGGCGTTGAGTGCATCAGCGTCCAGGACCAGCCGGGCGGCATGTCGGATCGGCGCCGGCAATTCCGAGGCGATCACCGTGCCACCACCGCAACCCGCGATGACGGTCGCTGTGCTCAGACGTTCCGGGGCCTGCAGGTCCTGGGGGGAGCGGCTCATCAGCGCCGAAGGTGCACAACGGCCGAGGTCGCCAGCCAGGCACGCCAGATAGACCCGTCCTGCGCCTGCAGCCAAAGCCGCGCGCGCGGCCAGCAACGCGGCGCCTTGCATGCCAGCGGCGCCCCCCAGCACCCACAGGTCGCCATACAGGCCCTTGTGGCCAGCGTGCGGGCGCGCCGGCAGCACCTGCGCGTCCGCCGAGCCCAGCAGCCGGGCGGTGGGTGCGGCGGTCGCCAGGTCAACGCCCAGCGGCGTCCACCAGATCTCGCCGGCCAGGTCGCGACCGCTGCCGGTGAACAGGCCGGGTTTCAGGGTCAGCATCGACAGCGTGGCGGCAGCGCGGACCACCGCATCGCCCAGGGGCTGGCCGCTGTCGGCGTTCAGACCGGTAGGCACGTCCAGGGCCAGCACCGGACACCGGATGGTGTTGAGGGTCGTCACCAGAGCCGCCATGGTTCCATCGGGTGCCCGGTTCTGGCCCAGACCCAGCAGCGCGTCGACGGCCCCATCAAGCATGCCCGCCTCGGGTGGAGGGCCGAAGGGAACGCCGGCTGCGCGGGCCTCATCCAGCGCCTGCAGTGCATCGGCAGGTCCGGGGCCAGTGCCGACAAGCGTGACCAGGACCTGGAGACCATGCAGGTGCAACCGGCGCGCCATCACCAGGCCATCGCCACCGTTGTTGCCGGGGCCGCAGGCCAGCCAGACACGGCGCGCATGGGGCCATCGGGCCAGCCACAGGCGCGCGGCATCGGTGCCTGCGCGGCGCATCAGGGTGAACGGGCCGGCTTCAGCGCAGGCCTGCGCCTCGAGGCACCGAGAGGCCGCCTGACCATGCAGCGGTGCGCAGGTGCATCCTGGAACGACGAGGCGCAGGTCAACGGCCATGCCGGCGAGCTTAGCGCAAGCGCTCGATGGCGAAAGGCGCGGCATCGACCGGCGTGGCTTGCTGGCCGATCAGCGCAGTCAGCAGCAGCGCGGCGCCGCAGGCCAGCGTCCAACCACTGGCGCCATGGGCAGTGTTGATCCACACACCGGGCACACCGCTGGGGCCGATCACCGGCAGACCATCGGCCACCGACAGGCGTGGTCCGCACCACTCCAGGCTGCGACTGGTGTGGGCGGCACCCGGGAACCAGTCGTCCAGGACCCGGTACAGGCGCTGCATGTCCGCCTTCCTGGGTCGCCCCATGGCTTCGGCCGAACGCCAGCCGCCGGCCACCCGGACACGGTCGCCCTGGCGGGCAATGCTCACCTGCTGGCGCTGGTCGAGAATGGCCGCGCGGGGCGTGAGGTCCATCAGTCCGTCTGCCAAGCGCAGCGGTGCCGTGAAGCTGCAGGCGCTGTGGACCACGGCCGGCATGCGCACTCCGAGGGTCTGCAGCAGGGTGGGCGCGCCCTGCGCAGCGCACAGCACCAGCGCATCGGCGGTGAGTGAGTCGAGCGGCTCGGCGCTGCGTGTCGACTGGGCGGGATCCCGCACCTCGGCCAGGCTCAACTGCAGCGGGCCATGACCGCTCACGCCAGTGAGTTCGTGCTGGAACAGCCAGCGCACGCCCAAGGACTGCGCTTCGTTCTTGAGCTGGTGAACGAACTGTCGGCTGTTGGCAGCCGCATCGCCAGGAAAGTGCAGCGCCGCGTGCAGCGGATGCTCGGTGGACAGGCCCGGTTCGACCGCGCGGGCCCCCTGGGCGTCCAGACAGTGGCAGGGCACCCCTTGCTCGGCCAGCCAGTCCAGACCGGCACGCAGAGGCGCCAGCTCGCGCTCGCCGCGCAGCAGCACGAGCAAGCCGTCGGCATGTTCGCGCTCCAGTCCCAGGCGATGGGTCAGTTCATCCAGTCGCGCTCGGCTCAGCCGGGACAGCGCCAGCAGTGCGGTGCGGCCCGCAGCCCAGCTCGGCGAGCGTCGGTGCTGGCGCTGCCGCCACCAGGGCGCCCAGACCGATGGCCGCCAGGCCTGCATTCCCCAGCCGCCAGCACTCATGGGGGCCAGCCAGCGAGTGGGCAGGCCCGGCGCCTGCCAGGCGGCCGTGTAGCTGCCAGCCAGCAGGCCACCGTTGGCGAAACTGCCTGCGGCAGCCACCCCGGCATGGCGGTCGATCACCGTGACCTGGTGCCCGGCCGAAGCCAGTTCGAACGCACTGCATACGCCGGCAAGGCCGGCTCCGATGACGGCGACATGCATGGTCAGGCTCCGTGTCCGACCAGCACGGCTTCGGCCTCGGCGGCCAGGGCCAGCACCCGGTCGTCGTGCCCGCCGCAGGCCCACAGCATCAACCCGACCGGGGCATCGCCCGGCCCCTGACAGGGCACGCTGATCGCGCAGCCGTCCAGCAGATTGACCAGGGCCGGGTTGCGCAGCAGCATGGCATTGGCGTTGTGGAACACGTCGTCGTCGTGGAGCAAGGGCTCGCGAAGCGGCGCGAGCAGGGGCACGGTGGGGCTGAGCGCGGCATCGACATCGGCCAGGGCCAGGTGCATCGCGCGGATCCACGTCTGGCGCGCACGGCAGAGGTCAAGGTAGTCGTCGGCACTGATGCCTGCGCCGCGCTGGATGCGGGCCAGCACACGGGGGTCGTAGCGATGCGCCCGCTGGCTCAGCCGATGGCGATGCCAGGCATGCGCCTCGACAGCGGCGAAGCTGAAGCGTCCCTGCAGCGTGGCGCCATCGTGCAGGAGCGGCAGGCGCAGGCTCTCGATGCGGGCGCCTGCGGCCGACAGACGCGACAG